>DAONFX010000021.1:0-23428 GCA_035403825.1 Anaerolineaceae bacterium | reverse complement strand
AGCAGTAAAGAACTAGCCCGCAAAACCGCAGTGGAACGGGTTTTAGATCGTCGGAGTACCCAAAAGAAAGCCGCGGAATTGAAACGTCCAGACGCGAACGCCTGCCTGCTCCGCGCCAACTCGCCCCACCTCCATTCCGTTATAATCAGCATACATGCTGGTGAGAGACCATGCCGCAGTACCTGAAGGACTACATCTCGCAAAAAGACGTGCTGCGAGAGATTGAAATGGTCCAGCAGCAGATTGAAAATGACGAAGAGGATTGAGCCGCCGTGGATGATAACACCCGCCCCAAAAACGAAGCCCCGCAGCCGGATGCGATGGGCAGCATGGACTTTCTGACCCTGAACATGCTCGGCCTGAGCGAGGCGGAGCTGCGCGACCTGCTCAGCCCGGAAGAGCTTGCGGCATACCGCGCGTTCCTGCGCAGAAATGCCGCCGACCTGGATTCGGGCGGCCTCTAAGCGCCTTGCCTCTTTTTTGCGCCAAAATCTGCGCTCCTTAAGATAAGCACGAGAAAGAAATGGGCGTCCGTGGTTAGCGAACCCAGCGCTTTCCCTCGATTCCGCGCAATCCCCGAAAATCTCTTAGGAAAAATGATGTTTTCAGCGTTTCACAGGTATAATTGCTTTACCTTTTCATCCCCATATCACTTCTAGGAGGAAGCGCATGAAGAAGAGTCTGGTTTTTCTGGTGCTGGTTGTCCTGACAGCTGCCTTGGTCGCTGGCTGCGCGGGGCAAAAAGCAGAATCCGTGCTTGACAAGATTAAAACCGCCGGTAAGGTGGTTGTCGGCACCTCCGCTGATTATGAACCTTATGAATATGTTGATGAAGCGGGGAATTTTACCGGCTTTGACATCGAATTGATGACCGAAATCGCCAAGCGGATGGGCGTGGAGCTGGAATGGACCGACATGCCCTTCGACAGCCTGATCGCCGCGGTGCAGGAAGGCAAAATTGACATGTCCATCTCCTGCTTCAACTACTCCGAAGAACGCGACGCCCAGGTGGACTTCTCGGACGCTTATTACACCTCGGAGGACGCCTTCCTGGTGACCGAAGCCTTTGCCGGCACGATTGCCGACCCGCTGGAAGTGGCGCAATACAAGATTGGCGTACAATCCGGCACGGTACAGGACGACTGGGTTACCACGGAATTGGTGGATGCCGGCCTGATGCCCGAAAGCAACCTTTCGCGTTACGAGCGCGTGGACCAAGCTGCCCTTGACTTGCAGGCCGGCCGCATCGACGTGCTGGTGGCCGATTCGGTGCCCGCAAAGGCAATTATGCAGCAGCAAGCCGGCCTCAAAATCGTTTACGAGGGCATGCTCTATACCGGCCCCATCAACATTGTCCTCCCTGATGGGGATACCGCCCTGCAGGCTGAAGTCAATCGGATTATCAAAGAGCTCCAGGATGAAGGATTCATCGACGCTCTGGCTGTAAAGTACTTTAGCGAGTAAGCACATTCAAAAAGGGGATATCCAGCGCGGGTATCCCCTTTGCTTACCTTTCGGTAAAAGCCCGGACACGGAGGTTCTCAGCCGGTGGATTTTAGTCGGTTTATTCAGTACATCGCCTCAGGCACTGCCTATACCCTCGGCGTTACGCTCATCGCGCTTCCATCCGGCCTGCTGATTGGTTTGGTGCTGGCTTTCGTGGCGGTCTATGGGGGCAAACTGGCAGGCAAAATCATGGACGTTTACAGCACGGTCCTGCGCGGTATTCCCCCAATTGTGCTGCTTTTCATCCTCTATTTCATGATGTCCGGCGCGATAAACCTCTCGCCATTCTGGGCAGGTTCCATTTCGCTCGGCATCATCAGCAGCGCCTACCAACTGGAGATTTTCCGCGGTGCGATTCTCTCGGTCAGCGGAGAACAAATGATGGCTGCCCGCGCGGTAGGTATGTCCAAAATACAGGCTATCCGCTATGTGGTGCTTCCCCAGATGATCCGGCTGGCAATTCCCTCCTGGTCGAACGAAGCAGCGATTGTTATCAAAGACTCGTCCCTGGTCTATGCGATTGGCGTGCCCGAGATTCTACGCCGGGCGCAGCTCATCAGCGCCAGCACCCAGGAACCTTTCCTGGCATATATCACCGCCGCGCTGATTTACTTCGCGCTGGTATTCATTACCAACCGCGTTTTGGGGCGGGTGGAACGCAAGCTGACCATTCCCGCCAATCCTTAACCCCCGGAGCCTCCGATGAGCAAACCCATACTCACTGTCAAGCAGCTGACAAAACGCTACGGCAGCAACACTGTTTTCGAGAACATCGACCTGACCGTCAACGAAGGCGACACCATCGTCATCATCGGTCCCAGCGGAACCGGAAAGAGCACCCTGCTGCGCTGCCTGAACTTGCTGACCAAACCGGACGGCGGGCAAATCTGGTTGGATGACCAGGAAATCACTGCCAAGGGCACGGATGAAGACCATGTGCGCCAACATATCGGCATGGTCTTCCAGAACTTTTTGCTTTTCAACCACCTGACCGCCCTGGAAAACGTCAAACTGGGCCTCGTGCGCGTGAAGCACATGCCCGAAAAAGAAGCGGAAACCAAAGCGCTGGAGGAACTCGCGCGGGTCGGCCTGGCAGACCGGGCGGGGCATTATCCCGGGCAGCTCTCCGGCGGTCAGCAGCAGCGCGTGGGAATCGCCCGCGCCCTGGCGATGGACCCGCGCGTAATGCTCTTCGACGAACCTACTTCAGCGCTGGACCCCGAACTAATTGGCGAGGTGTTGGAAGTAATGCGTAAGCTGGCGCTGGAAGGCATGACCATGGTGGTGGTAACCCACGAGATGGGCTTCGCGCGCGAGGTGGCGGACCGCATCATCTTTATGGAAAAAGGGAGCATTGTCGAAGAAGGCTCGCCCGACGCGCTGTTCTATCACCCGAAATTTGAACGCACCCGTGAGTTCCTGTGGAAAATCACCGAACTCTACGGGAAGAAAGAAGCACAAGCCTGATGGAATGGCTGCAGCTCCTGCAGAGGTTTTTTAGCGATTTTGTGCGCGGCGCCGGCGTAACGTTGGAATTGACGGCGGTCGGGCTCACGCTGGGCTTCGTGCTCGGGTTGGTCCTGGCGCTGGCAAAGATTTATGCCCCGCGCTGGTTGAGCGCCATCGCCACAGCCTATATTGAGGTTTTCCGCGGCACCCCCCTGCTGGTCCAGCTCTTCCTGATTTATTACGGCCTGCCCTCCCTGGGTATCACCCTTTCCCAGACGCTCTCCGCGTATCTCGCGCTGGGATTGAACAGCGCGGCATACCAGGCGGAATACCTGCGCGGAGCCATCCAGGCCATCGGTCCATCGCAAATGATGGCCGGCCGCTCCATAGGCCTCTCGCGCTGGCAGACCATTCGCTTCATCATTCTGCCGCAAGCGCTCAGGCTGGCGCTGCCTTCCTGGTCGAATGAGCCTATTTCGCTGCTCAAGACCACCGCGGTGGTATTCCTGATCGCCGTGCAGGATTTGATGGCGAAAGCCAAGCGCGCCGCGACCATCACCTATAACCCGATTGCCAGCTACCTGGCGGTGGCAGCGGTGTACTTGCTGATGGTATTCGCCCTGAACGCGCTGTTAAAGTGGCTGGAACGCAAGACCAAAATCCCAGGCTTTGACATTGATGTGAAACGCGTTTGAAATAGGCGCGGCACGCCGTCTTTTCCTGATTTTCCCGCGGATTCCCTGCCCGACTGGCCTGCCCGAGCGTACTTCCAGGCAAAGGATCAGATCCGACCCTGGGTCGTTTGCAGGGAAAAGTCTTAATGAACAACAGCGCCCGCGGTTTACGGGCGTGGTTGTTTAGGCTCCTCTCGCGCGAGGCGCTATTCTTCCGTCGGAGCTGTCGGAGGGGCTGTGTTGATGCCGGGTTCCACCCACTCCCCGCTCTGTTCCCCAGGCTCGGCTGGCGGGGCAGGCTCGCTCACATTCTCCGGTGCGACCCACTCGCCAGCACCTTCCTGCGGCTGCGCGGGCGCGGCTTCTTCCGGGGCGGCGCTTTGCGGCTTATCCGGCGGAGTCTGCGAACGGAGCAGTTCCAACTCTTTTTGGCGTTCGGCTTTTTGGGCCATCAGTTCGGTGATTTTTTCGCAGATTTGGCGGATCGGTTCTTCGGTAAGGGCGCCCTGGGAGAACAAGTCATAGGTTTGTTCACCCAGCACGGTTTTCTGGATGCCAATCTGGCTTTCCAGCTCGTGAATCTGCGCCTGGACATGCAGGATTTGTGTCTGTTGTTTAACCTTCCATGAGACAATCGACGCGTAATGGGAAAGATCATCAGCAATTGGCATTTTCTTTTCCTTTCTTGTTCAGCCAGTGAATGTATCATATCGCTTTTTTAGGTTTCTGGCGCGGCGTGTGAAAGCTGCTTCCTGGTTTGCTTTGGGTATAATCGATGCAAATGGATGCCCTCAAAACCTTACATCATCCATTCAAAAAAGGTCAGGTGACAAATGGCTCTTCTCCGTATTGACCATTCCTCTGTATGCGTTAAGGTCAATCTTCCGCTTTACATAATCCTCCCCAGCCCGGCCAGCCTGAAAGATAAGTCCCTGGCGGATTTCCGGGTCCTTTACCTGCTGCACGGCCTCTCCGATGACGCGAGCGCCTGGCAGCGCTATACCAATATCGAAATCCTGGCGCGGGAGCAGGACCTGGCAGTGGTGATGCCCACAGGCGGGCGCAGCATGTACACCGATATGAACAATGGGCAGGCTTTTTTCATCTATCTGACTGAAGAACTGCCGGAATACCTCCGGAAGCTTTACCGCCTGAACCTGACGCGCGAGAATACTGCCATCGCGGGGCTCTCCATGGGCGGATACGGCGCTTTCAAAGCCGCGCTGCTGCGTCCGGAGCTGTATTGCGCGGCAGGCAGCTTTTCAGGGCTGCTGGGCTTACAATTGCTTTCCTTGATTGATGATATCGACTTGCGCCAGGAATTTACCCAGCTTTTTGGCGACCTGAACCGCGCGTCAGGCAGCCCCGACGACCCGCTGGTCTGGCTGGAGAACGCCGCCAAAAACCCAGGCGCCTTCCCCCGTCTGTATGCCTCCTGCGGAAGGCAAGACCCCCTGCTGCCCATCAACCAATTCTTCCAACAGCGCGCGCAAAGCCTGGGCTTCCCCCTGACCTACGTGGAGGAAGACGGAATTCACGACTGGTTCTTCTGGCAGAGCCAGATTACGCACTTTCTGCGGCACTTTTACCCGGCGCGTCCGGAAGCTGCCGCGTAAGGGAGCAGCCCAAAGAACGCAAATGCGCGCCTCACAGGCGCGCGGCGACCAGCATTAGGGTAGAATCAGGTTATGGACGCGACTGACATTCCCAATTCAGGGAAGAAAATCCGCCTCACTTCGCTCTCCAGCTGCGCTGGCTGAGCTTCGAAGCTGAACGCGGAAACGCTGGCGCAGGTGCTGCGCCCCCTGAGCACGGTTTTTCCAACGGCAGATTATCCTGATTTGCTGGTCGGTTTGGATTCCGCGGATGACGCGGCGGTGTGGAAGCTGGATGAAACCCGCGCGCTGGTGCTTACCACAGACTTCTTCACCCCGGTAGTGGATGACCCCTACGACTACGGCGCCATTTCTGCAGCCAACAGCCTCTCGGATGTCTACGCCATGGGCGGGAAACCATTCCTGGCGTTGAATATTGCCGCTCTGCCCCCGGACCTGCCTGTGGAAGTGAGCACAGAAATTATGCGCGGTGCAGCCGAAAAATCCCGCGAAGCGGGCGTGGTCATCGCCGGCGGGCACACCATCCAGGATAAGGAACCCAAGTTCGGTCTGGCAGTGCTTGGCATGCTCCAAACCGATGCTTTGCTAAAAAAAGGCGGCCTGCAAGCCGGAGACCATTTGTTCCTCACCAAGCCGCTCGGCTTCGGGGTGTCTACCACCGCCCATAAACGCGGGCTGCTCTCAGAAGACGAACTCGCGGAGGTCGTCGGCTGGATGAAAACCCTGAACCGGGCTGCGGGAGAGCTTGCCGTGTTGAGCGGACTGCACTCGGCCACGGATATCACCGGCTTTGGCTTGCTCGGGCACCTTTCGGAGATGACCAAGGCCTCCGGATGCGGCGCAACCCTGCGCATGAGCGCCGTGCCTTTGGTCTCCTGTGCGCTGAAATACGCGCAGGCCTACACCTTCCCGGGCGGCGCCAGCGATAACCGGCTTTACTTTGAGCCCGGGGTTCATTTCGCCGGGGAGATTCCGGAACACGAGCGTATGCTCCTATTCGACCCCCAAACCAGCGGCGGGCTTCTGCTCGCGGTGCCGAAAGACAAACTGAGCGCATTCCAACAGAACGCGCAGGCCGCCGCCCTGCCCGTATGGGAGATTGGCACCGCCGAGTCTGAGCCCGGCATCCGGGTGCTGGCCTGAAAAAGCCCCCGCAAACACTTCGAGGCAGCGCGATATTGCGCCGCCCCCCCTTTTTTTTTCTTTGATTTATTGACAAGCTACCCAGATGTGCTATACTCATTAAAGCTTCATTAACACGCGTTAATAGATTCTTTACCTGGGTGATGCATGGAGAAAAGGGTCACAAGTCATGACGTGGCTGAGCTGGCGGGAGTATCCCGGACGACTGTTTCGTTCGTATTCAATGACGACAAACAGTATTTTGTCCGGCCGGAGACCCGCCAAAAGGTCAGAGAGGCTGCCCGCAAGCTGAGTTATTATCCGAATGCTTCCGCGCGGGCACTGGCTTCCAATCAGGCAAAAGCTATCGGCCTGATCATGACGCGCGACCCCCACTACATTGCGGCGGATAACTTCCTCCCCCAAATTATCGGCGGACTGTTAGACGTGGTCAAAGAGAAACAAATCAGCCTGCTGATTGAGTGGGTGGAGCCCGGCGAGCAAACGCACACCTACCTGAGCCTGACTCAGGCAAAGCACATTGACGGGATGATTTTGCTCACGCCCCGCTTTGACGACCCGGGGTTGAAGGCACTGGAACAGCTGGGAATACCTTGCGTCATTATGGGGCAGGTGCCCGGTTCCAATCTGGCTTTCGTGGACATTGACAATTGCGCGGCGGCGCATGTGGCTGTCAACCATCTGATTGAGCTTGGACATTCGCGCATTGCCTGCATCACCAACGCCAGGCTCAGCTACTCCTCGGCCAGCCAGCGGCTGCTGGGCTACCGCCAGGCTCTGGTGGACGCCGGCCTGGATATGGATGAGAAACTGATCCGGGAAGCAGATTTTGACTCCGCCAGCGGATATACAGCCATGCGGAGCCTTTTGAGCAGCGGCAGTAATTTCACGGCGCTTTTTGCCGGCAGTGACACCGTTGCTCTGGGCGCGATGGCAGCGATCCAGGAAGCAGGGCTTACGATCCCCGGGGATATTTCAATCGTAGGCTTTGATGACATCCCCGAAGCTGCATTTTACTACCCGGGATTAACGTCGGTACGCGTACCGGCGAATGAAATTGCCAGGCAGAGCTGCTACCTTCTCATGCATTTGATGAAAGGCGAAGCGCCCGCAAGCACTTCTATCATGTTACCCACTGAACTCATCTCCCGCCAATCCACGTGTGAGATAGAAAGGAGCCACAAACATCAGCAAGGAGAGAAATTCGTCCATTTCACGTAGTTTGAAACACTAATTTCAAAAGGAGAAACGATGAGATCGAAAAAGCAAATGATTTGGGCAAGCATCGCGATTTTGCTTGTCGCCAGCCTGGTTCTGGCAGCCTGCGGGAAGACTGCTGAGGCCCCTGCGGCCGAAGCGCCCGCTGGTGAAACCGTAGCCGCCCTACCCCAGGGGCAGGAATTGGCCAATGCCTATGCCGGGCAGTATAAGGGAACAGTCGTGACCATGGCTGGCCCCTTCACTGACCAGGATGAAGTTGTATTCAATGACTCCATCAAGGGCTTTGAAGAGAAAACCGGTATTGACATTCAATATGAAGGCTCCAAGGAATTTGAAGCCAATATCAACATTCGTCTGGATGGCGGCGACCGCCCCGATATCGTTGACTACCCGCAGCCCGGTCTGCTGAAATACGCCGTGGAAAAGGGCTATGCCATCGATATGACCACCCTGATCAATCCTGAATGGATTAAGACGAACTACAGCGATGCCTGGCAGGCTCTATCCAAGATGACCGGCCCCAACGGCGAAATCGTTGCCGGTATCTGGGCACGCGCCAACGGCAAGTCCTTCGTCTTCTATCCCAAGAAGGCCTTTGATGCCGCTGGCTACAAAGTGCCCGAGACCTGGGACGAGATGATGGCCCTCACGCAGCAAATTGCTGATGACGGCGACACCCCATGGTGTATCGGAATCGAATCCGGCGCCGCGACCGGCTGGACCATGACCGACTGGATCGAAGATGTGATGCTGCGCGTTGCTGGCGGTGAGAAGTACGACCAGTGGGTAGCTGGCGAGTTGAAGTTCGACTCACCTGAGGTGAGGGAAGCCCTCGATTACATCGAAGCCATCTGGTTCAACGATGCCTACGTTTACGGCGGTCGTGCTGCCATCCCCACCATCAACTTTGGTGACGCCCCCAAACCCATGTTCGAAGATCCGCCCAAGTGCTGGTTCAACCGCCAGGGCAACTTTGTAACCACCTTCTTCCCCGAAGAAGCCGTCGCTGGTGTGGATTACAGCTTCTTCTACCTGCCCGGCATTAAGGAAGAATACGGCAAGCCCGTCCTGGGCGCTGGCGACATCTACGCGGTCTTCAATGACAGACCGGAAGTGCGCGCAGTTATCCAGTACTTCTCAACCGGCGAATCCCTCAAGGTTTGGGTTGAGAGCGGCGGCGCTATCCTGACCCACAACGACGCTTCCCTGGACTGGTACGTGGATCCTGTGACCCGCGGCGTTGCCGAAACCATCCGCAATGCGACCACCTTCCGCTTCGACGGCTCGGACATGATGCCCGGTGCGGTCGGCGCTGGCACATTCTGGAAGTACATGACCGATTATGTCAGCGGCTCCATCACCCGTGACGAAGCCCTGCGACAGATCGACGCGTCCTGGCCGAAGTAAGCAGCCAGGCTCACCTAACCTGAACCTTGGAGAGCAGGCGGGCTGCCTGCCTGCTCTCCAAACCCCAATTGAAGCTTGGACGAGGAGGTGCTTGAATGAATATTTCCCAAACGAAAAGCCCCGGCGCCAACAATCCGATAACGAAAATCCTCTCCTGGTTTGGAACGGCGATTGGACAATTATTTGTCTCCGTTCTGGTACCGGCGGTTACGTTTCTGGTTTTATGGCAGGGGTATTTATTCCTACAACGGGCGGCGGCGCCCCAAATTGTGCAGGTGCTCGTGGCAATTGTTTGGGGTGTCGGCGGCGTTGCACTGCTGTACGTGGTAACCAACTGGCTGGTCATGAAGCTCCCCAAAAAAATCTCCAAGACCTTGCAGCCTTTTGTTTTTGTTGGACCCGCTGTAGTTATTATGGGCTGGTTTCTGGCTGTGCCGGTGGTACGCTCGTTGGTTGCCAGTTTCCGGAACTATCTCGGCACCGAATGGGTTGGCCTGGAAAATTACAAATTTGCCTTCACTGATCCGCGCATGCTGGAGACCTTCCGCAACAACCTGCTCTGGATGGTGTTCGGAACCTTTTTCAGCGTGGCCTTCGGCCTGCTGATTGCCACCCTGGCAGACCGTTCCAAAGCAGAAGTTTTGTATAAATCCATTATCTTCACGCCTTATGCCTTGTCCTTTGTAGGCGCGGGCGTAATCTGGAAATTTATCTATACCTATAAAGGCACAGGCATCGGCATCCGCGAAATTGGCCTGTTAAACGCCGTAGTCACCGCACTGGGAGGCACCCCGCAGCCGTGGCTGAACCTGACGCCCTGGAATAATTTTTTCCTGATTGTCATTATGATATGGCTGCAGACCGGTTACGCCATGGTGATTCTCTCCAGCGCGATAAAGGGCGTGCCCGCGGAACTGCTTGAGGCAGCCCGCATCGACGGCGCGAACGAATTCAAGATTTTCTTCAGCATTATCGTTCCTTACATCAAAGGCACCCTGCTGACCGTCACGACCACGATCGTTATTTTCAGTCTGAAGACCTTCGATATTGTGCGCGTGATGACCGGCGGAAATAACGGCACAAACGTGATTGCTAACGAGTTCTACCTGCAAAGCTTCACCTACAACAACGCGGGCAGGGCATCAGCGATCGCTATCGTCCTGCTGCTGCTGGTTACACCGGTAATTATCAACAATGTGCGCTCGTTCAATCAACAGCGGAGGGGGTTCTAATGGCTAACAGTCTAAAATCCCACAAAGCCTCTCAGAGTTTCTGGACAAATTTTGTCCTGATCGTAATCTGCGTCCTGTGGATGATCCCGATTCTGGGTATCCTGATTACCTCTTTCCGCCCCAGCGATGAAATCTTCCGGAACGGCTGGTGGAACGTTTTTCCGCATAAAGAGGATGTTGAAGTTAGCCGCGTCGTCATCCCGGAGAGTGTGGATGTGGATGGACCGATCTCTTACGGCGGTAAAACCGCAACCTTCCAGGAATGGCAGCGCGGCATCCAACTGGATGACGGCACCAAAGCCACCTGG
Organism: Anaerolineaceae bacterium; assembly: GCA_035403825.1. Classification (GTDB taxonomy): domain Bacteria; phylum Chloroflexota; class Anaerolineae; order Anaerolineales; family Anaerolineaceae; genus Mesolinea. The sequence continues at coordinate 12,872 of DAONFX010000021.1, read as the reverse complement.
TACGGCAACAAACGCACCCGCACCTTAATCATTTCCGAAAACAAATGGGTGGGATTTGCTACCAACCTGACCCTTGAGAACTATAAAGACGTGCTCACCGGCAAGACGATTACCTATAAGAACGCCCAAGGGCAGACCATCACCCGCACAGGCAACAACCTGGGCGGCGCCTTCCTGAACTCCCTGGCGGTCACCATTCCGGGAACAATCATCCCGATTCTGATTGCGGCTTTTGCCGCGTTTGGTTTCGCCTGGTTAGACTTCCCTGGCAGGAACGTCGTCTTCACGATTATTGTCGCCTTATTGGTTGTTCCGCTGCAGATTGCCCTGGTACCCATCCTGCAAGACTACGTCAAGCTGGAACTGAACGGAACATTCCTCGGCATCTGGCTGGCGCATACCGGCTTTGGCTTACCGCTGGCTACTTACCTGCTATTCAATTACATCAGCACGATTCCCAGGGAGCTGCTGGAATCCGCCTACATTGACGGGGCTTCAAACTTCACCATCTTTACCAACCTGATTCTGCCCCTCTCTGTACCGGCGCTGGCATCTTTTGCCATTTTCCAGTTCCTTTGGCTGTGGAACGACTACCTGGTCGCGCTGGTGTTCCTTGGGGAAAAGAACCAGACCGTGACCATAGCGGTCGCGCAATTGGTCGGTGAAAAAGGTCAGGACTGGCACCTGATGACGGCGGCGGCCTTCATCAGCATGATACTGCCGTTAGTGGTCTTCCTCAGCCTGCAGCGCTACTTCGTGCGCGGGCTGATGGCTGGCTCTGTCAAGGGCTAAAAACGATTTTCGATGCGTCTATTGCTGCGAGCTGCGCAGCAATAGACGCTTGTGTGACATAGCAAGACCCTTCGGCTGCGCTTAGGGTGACAAGAGGTTGTCATTCTGAACGCAGTGAAGAATCTACTGTCTCTGCTTACAAAGATACTTAGAACGCAATCTCAACGACATGGAAAAAACCGCCCACAAGGATCATGAAATGACTGAGAATGCCCTCTGGTACAAGAATGACATTTTTTACGAACTGTATGTGCGCGCCTTCCGGGACAGCAACTGCGACGGCTGGGGAGACTTGAAAGGCGTCGCTGAAAAGCTGGACTACCTGAGCTATCTCGGTGTGGACACCATCTGGTTGCTGCCGATTTCGCCTTCGCCGCTGCGCGACGACGGCTACGACGTGAGCGATTACTGCGGCATCCACCCCATGTATGGCAACATGCAGGACTTTCAGGACCTGGTCGCCCAGGCGCATCAGCGCTCACTGAAAATCCTGGTCGAATTAGTGCCAAACCATACCTCCGACCAACATCCCTGGTTCCAGGCCTCGCGCGACCCCATGCATCCGGAGCACGAAAAATACCGCGATTATTATGTCTGGAGCGATACGGACCAAAAGTATCAGGACGCGCGCATCATCTTCGTGGACAGCGAAAAGTCCAACTGGACCTACGACACCTTGCGCAAGCAGTATTTCTGGCACCGCTTTTTTTCTCACCAGCCGGACCTGAACTACGACAACCCGGCGGTACAGGAAGCCATGCTGCAGACCGTAAAGTTCTGGATTGACCAGGGAGCAGACGGCATCCGCGTGGACGCCCCGCCCTACTTGTTCGAACGCGAAGGCACCAACTGCGAAAATCTGCCCGAAACGCACCTCTTCCTCAAGCGTCTGCGCGCTTTCGTGGACCAATACAAACCCGGCACCCTGCTCCTTTCCGAAGCCAACCAGTGGCCGGAGGATGTCATCCATTATTTCGGCAGCGGCGATGAAATGCACATGAACTTCCATTTCCCACTGATGCCGCGCTTGTATATGGCGCTTGCCCGCGGCGACCGCAGCCCGATTGAGGAAATCCTGGCGCGCACGCCGGAGCTGCCCCCCAGCTGCCAGTGGGGCACCTTTCTGCGCTGCCACGACGAACTGACCCTTGAAATGGTCACTCCGGAAGAACGCCAATGGATGTGGGACTTTTACGCGCCAGACAAGCGCATGCGTCTGAATATGGGCATCCGCCGGAGGCTGGCGCCCCTGCTGGGCAACGATAAACGCAAAATCCTGCTCATGTACTCCCTGCTGCTGACCATGGGTGGTTCGCCCTTCCTGTATTACGGCGACGAAATCGGCATGGGCGATAACATCTGGTTGGAGGACCGCAACGGCGTCCGCACCCCGATGCAGTGGGAGGACAGCCCAAACGGCGGCTTCTCGGAGGCGCCCGCGGAAAAATTTTACGCGCCGGTCATCTCAGACCCCGAATACGGCTGCGCTCGGGTGAATGCCGCGGCCCAGATGGCGGACCCGGATTCCCTGCTGAACCACATCCGGCACCTCATCGCGGTGCGCAAACAGCATGCTTTGTTTGGGTGGGGCGATTTCGCCTGGCGGGAATTCTCTTACAACCCGAAGACGGTAGCCGCGTACCAGCGCAAATTCGAAGGGCAACGCGTGGTCGTGTTGAACAACCTTACGGATGCAGAAGTGCACGGCTGGATCCCGGAGACCGCCGCCGCGTTCGAGGATTTGCTGACCGGAGAACAGGTTCTCCCGGGAGATTACTTCCTGCCGCCTTTCGGCTTCGTGTGGCTTAAGCCCATCGGTCCGGACCTGCCGAATCAGCCGCTTGGACCCAACGCCCCCCGACCGCAGTATCTTGGTTCGGATAAGGAATAATCCGGGCTGCTCGTACCCACTCGGCAGAAAAATCCGTTGAGGAAGGCTCCGAAGCAGCTCATCTGTCAATTTGCAGGAATTCACCAGACAGACAGGCAAAAAGCCTGCTGTTTAGCAGAGGTAACCCGATGAAAACTCCCATCTATGGCGGCATTGAAGGCGGCGGCACCAAGTTTGTGTGCGCAGTAGGCAGCGCGGACGGGGAAAGCCTGGCAGAAACGCGCTTCCCGACCACCACCCCGGAGGAAACGCTCAGCCGCGCGATTGTTTTTTTCCAGGAACAAACCCGCGCGCTTGGCCCACTCGCAGGATTAGGTATAGCCTGTTTTGGCCCGTTGGACCCTGATATCCACTCCCCCACTTATGGACGCATCCTGGCCACCCCCAAAGCCGGCTGGGCTGGCGCGGATATCGTCGGGGCGCTGCTCCCAGCGCTGGCGGTTCCCATTGCCTTTGATACCGACGTGAACGGCGCGGCTCTGGGCGAATGGCGCTGGGGCGCGGCGCAGGGTCTTTCCACTTTTTTATACTTCACGGTTGGGACGGGCGTGGGCGGCGGCGCGATGGTGGAGGGCAGGCTCCTGCACGGCTTAATCCACCCGGAAATGGGCCACATCCCGCTCCCGCATAATCTCGCGCAAGACCCGTTCCCCGGCGGCTGCCCCTTTCACGGGGACTGCTTTGAAGGGCTGGCCAGCGGCCCCGCCATGGAAAAGCGCTGGGGTCAGCGCGCGGAAAGCCTGCCGCCCGAGCATCCCGCCTGGGACCTGGAGGCACATTACATCGCCCGGGCGATGCAGGGCTTTATCTGCAGCTTTTCACCGCAGCGCATCATTCTGGGCGGCGGCGTCCCCCAGCAGCCCGCGCTCCTTCCGCTGGTTCGCGCCAAAACGTTGGAGTATCTGAACCATTACGTCAACTCCGAAGCTATTCTCAGCCATATAGACAGCTACATTGTTCCCCCGGGCTTGGGCGCGCGCGCGGGGGTGTGCGGGGCCTTCGCGCTGGCACAGCAAGCCGCTGCCGGGGTGGGACTATGATTCACGGGGAGCTCAACCTGCATACCGAAGCCGCTGCCAGCCTGGAAAAGCTCTTGCCGCGCCTCGAATCGGCTTTCGCTGAACAAATCGCGGCGGACCCGCAAGCCTGGCTGGCTTTCAAGCAGCGCCTCGAGGAGCACTTCCCGGCGCTTTTCCGGCTCTACCACCATCTGTACGCCGCGCGCTACGACTTTTTCTATCATCTGGAAGCCCTTCTTTCTGAACTGGCTCGCGCGGCATTCGCACGCCCGGCAGACCTGCGCGCGCTGGACGCGGAACGCGAAGAAAATCCGCTCTGGTTCCAGTCCAACACCATGCTTGGCGGCGTGTGTTATGTGGATCTCTTTGCCGGCAATCTGGATGGAATCCGCGCGAAAATTCCGTACTTCAAGGAGCTTGGGCTCACCTATCTGCACCTGATGCCGCTTTTCCGAATGCCTGAAGGTGAAAATGATGGCGGCTATGCGATCAGCAGCTTCCGGGAAGTGCATCCCCCGCTTGGCACGATGGCGCAGTTGGCACAGCTTTCCCGTGCGCTGCGGGAAGAAGGCATCAGCCTGGTACTCGACCTGATTATCAACCATACCGCTGACGAGCACGAATGGGCAGAACGCGCCAAAGCTGGCGAAGCCCGCTACGAAGCAATGTACGGCATTTACCCGGACCGGACTATCCCGGATTTGTACGAACGCAACCTGCGCGAAATCTTCCCGGACGAACACCCCGGGGCGTTTACCTGGTTTGAGAACCTGCGAAAGTGGGTCTGGACTACTTTTCACTCGTACCAGTGGGACCTGGACTACGCTAACCCGGATGTGTTCAACCATATGGCTGGCGAGATGCTCTTTCTGGCAAACCAGGGCGTGGAAATCTTCCGGCTGGACGCGGTCGCCTTCATCTGGAAGGAATTGGGGACTGCTTGCGAAAACTTGCCCGAAGCGCACATAATCCTGCAGGGATTTAATGCCCTCACTCGCATCGTCGCGCCGTCCATGCTGTTTAAATCCGAGGCGATTGTCCACCCGGATGAGGTTGTGCGCTACATATCGCCGGAGGAATGCCAACTTTCCTACAATCCGCTGGTCATGGCGCTGCTGTGGAACACAATGGCTACGCGCAATGTAGATTTACTCCAACAGGCGCTGCACAGCCGTTTTGCCATCCATCCCCGCACCGCCTGGGTCAATTACGTGCGCTGCCATGATGATATCGGCTGGACCTTCGACGACGCCGATGCCGCCCGGTTGGGAATTAACGGCAGCGACCACCGGCGCTTTTTGAATGAGTTTTATCGCGGGCGCTTCCCCGGCAGCTTCGCTCGCGGACTGCCCTTTCAGGAGAACCCCAAAACAGGCGACTGCCGCATCTCTGGCACCTGCGCTTCGTTGGCGGGGTTGGAAAAAGCCCTGGCGGAAGAAGGCCCGGCCGAGGTGGAACTGGCTGTCCGCCGGATTGCACTGCTGTATGACATCGTAATGACGCTCGGGGGCATTCCGCTGATCTACCTGGGAGACGAAATCGGCGTGTTGAACGACTACAGCTACCTGGACAACCCCGCGCACAAGGATGACAGCCGCTGGGTGCACCGCCCGGCCGCGAACGCACAGAGTTATTCCCGCCGGCACGACCCGGCCAGCCTGGAAGGCCGTGTATACGCCAACATGCGCGCGGCGATTGCCTTCCGCAAGGACCACCCCGAATTGGCAGGCGGAGCGCTGGAAGCGCTGGAAAGCGGCAGCAGCGCTGTGTTGATGTACGCCCGCTCGTGTGGTGGCTCGCGCCGTCTGGTCATTATGGCGAATTTCAGCGAACAAGAGCAGATGGTAGGCACGTGGGCCGCCCAGCAAAACAATCTCGGCGCCAAAAAACGCCTGTTCGGCAGCGCGCAGCCGCTTGAAAACGGCGCCGTGCGGCTGCCCCCCTATGATTTTTCGGTGTTTGGGTAGCGGAAAGCTTGCCCGCCGCGGGACAAGGCGCAGCTGGAAGCTATTGCCTCGCAATCCGAGCCGCTCGACCGCCGGGTCAGGTGAGAAGCACAACCTGACCCTTCTGGCTGGCATCAAGCACAGAGGCGAAACGCCCCTGGCAGAACCTTACGCACCAGCTGCGCTTATCCGGGATGCTGCGCCTCACCAGATAACATTGTAAAGGCAGATAGGTAAGCGTTTGTATGGGTGGAGCGGCAGCGGGCTTCTATCAGCATGATGATTTGTAGAGTGCAGCCTGACACGACCTGCTAATTATCAATGTTGGGTTAGGCTCCTGCGTCGCTGCACTCCACCAGCATGCCGCGCCAAACGACCATGCCGATGGTCGGAGTAAAAAGCGGGAAACCCAATAGGGATCCCGCGTCTACTTTGCTAAAAACCAACCTACGGTCCAGGGACAAGCGGGTAGCCCTCTGCCTGCCAGTCATTCATTCCCCCGCTCATGGACGTAACGTTCGTGAATCCGGCTGTTTCCAGGATATCTCTGGCCTGCGCGCTGCGGTTCCCGGAACGGCAAACCACCACGATGGTTTGGTCGCCGGGCAGCTCCCCGGAACGCTGCAAAAGCTGACCCAGGGGAATCAAAGTTGCGCCTTCAATATGCCCCTGCTCCCACTCGCTCGGCTCACGCACGTCCAAAACGAAGGCTCCCTCTTCCCGCAGCGCTGCCGCCTGAGCGACAGTGACCTCGCGCGGGAGTTTCACGTCTTTGGAATTGCCCGGCGATATTAAAAGATAAACGAGCCCGGCGGCAGCCGCAAAGATCAGCAGCCAGGCCCAGGCAGGCAAGGTTTTTCGGCGGGATTTTTGGTTTTTCTTCGGGCTGCTCATAAATCATCCTCTTCCAGGTAAATCGCGCAGCACTTTTCGTGCCGCGTTCCATGGCGCGCCCGATTACGCCGCCGCGCCGCTCGGGCAGGAGCAACGGGAAAATCAGCATCGCCTTGACCGCGCCCCAGGCGCAGGCTTGGGAGTCATGCGCGGCACACACAAAATCCGGCCCGCGCTGATAAGCGGAAAATGCTGCCGCTGCTGATACGCCAGAGCCGGAAATTGACTAAGCAGCGGTCCAGGTGCGAACCGCTGCTCTCAAGATCCTATAACTCTGGCAAACCTTAGCCGGCGGAATATGACTTCTGACTTAACTCCTGCCTCTGGCGCTTACTTCCTCAGGAAGGGCAGGAAGTGATCCCAGCTGGTGGCATAAACCCCGCCAGCCAATGGATAGCGCCATTCCATGGTGCTGGAGCGCGGGGTAAAGGTGCAGCCAGCCACATGCAGGTAGTAATATCCCACCCAACCTCCGGCTCCGTCTGGAAGCTTATACGCGACGCGCATGCCCATCAAACGCATGCTTGCGTCCGACACCGAGGGAAGCCAATTAAGCACATAGGTTTCCGTTTCATTATCGACAATATGCTCGAAATAGGCACTAACTGACTGGCCATATCCTGAGGACCCGCTCGACTGAGTACTTACCACATCGGTATAACCGCCCGCACCGTCATATGTGGTTATCCAGGCGATACTATTATGGCTGGTGTTGGTATCGTAAAAATAGAGGCGTAAGTACTCAATCCGCGCACCTTCCGGAAGGTGGATTTGCAACGAGAAGATCTCATAGGAGATTAATGCGGCGCTGACTGTGCCAATGGGTACAGCATTCAGCAGCCCTGCCAACAAAATTCCGACCAGCACGATCCGCCATCCCAATCGACATGTACTGCGCAAAACCTTTTTCATGGTTCACCTCATCATTTTTGAGTTATGCGAACCGGAACTAGGGCAGCCTATATGCGACGCGCAGACCGCACAGCCGATTAGTTTCATTATTTACACCGGTACCAACATTCAGAACATAGGCATAGGTAGAGTTATCCACCACTTGCCCCACGTAATCACTGACCACGTAACCATAACCTGCTGAACCGGAAGAAACTACGCTGATCAAATCAGCAATACCGCCACCGCCGTCATAGATAGTGATATAGGCCACAAGGTTGCCAGCAGTGGAACTATCATAGTAATAGAGACGCAGGTAATCAATCCGGACACCCTCAGGCAGGTTTAGTGGCAGCGTTAGCAGATCATATCCTTTAGTAGTGTATAAACACCCACCGCCCCAGTATTCCCAATTGGTCAAACTGGCGCGCGGGCGCATGGTCGCGCCAGCCGAAAAATCGTAGTAGAACCCAGACCACTGCGGTTCCGCTTCAGGAGCCTCGGGCTGCAACTCATCAGGGCGAAATTCACCTTCGCTCGCCGGTTCTGCAGGTAACGTCTCCAGGTCGCTCTCGCCTTCCGATGGGACTGCGACGCCCGGGCTGCTTACCACCGGGCCCGTATACCCATCCTCATCGGGATCGTCGCCGATGACGGTATCGGCTGTTCCGATCCACTCTTCATAATGCGCCCCGTCCTCACTTGAAGTTTGTGAAAACGGGTTCGCAAAGACCGTGACGACCGTCAATCCAACCAGGATCATCACGGACGCTACCAAAATCCAAACACGTTTTGCGGACATTTTTCCTCCAAAAGGTTAGTGAATGAATCAAGAACTCTTTTTTCGCGGAACAGCGATTACGAACACTAAACAAAGCACACAGCATCGGTGCTTTTAAAACATATTCGTGATTAACCTGGATGAAATCGACAGACGGACTAAAAAAGAAAAAAATTGGCTATTTACATAGTAGAACAATTTACAGACAATGTCAATAGGCTGATCAACCCAATGGGACAAATTCATTAATAGTTTTTTGCATTGGAATGCCGGGCATTATCCGGCAGTCGAGTAAATGGTTATCCGCGCAGCCACCCCCGGCATATGGCAAAAAATCGGCCTGGCGTCGAGCTGGCGGGCTTTCAGGGTCTTATGCAGCTTTACCTTGTATCCGGGTAATGCGTTACAATTCCCCAACAAAGTGAATGCAAAGGAGAAAAATGGCATACACATTCCTATCCAAAGTCGGCGATTTGTTGAAAGACCCCTACGCGGTCCAGGTCATCGAACGTTACGTCCCCGGGATTACGAAGAATCCGCTCATCATGCTGGCAAAAGGCAAAACCCTGCAGTCCCTCCTGGACATGCCGCAGGCCAAGAGCGCCGGGCTGACCAACGAAATGGTCACGAAAGTCCTGGCGGAAATCAACCAGAAGAAGTAAGCGGACGAAGAGCGTTAGAAGACAGGCTGCCGGCAGTGGAACACAGGCCGGCAGCTTTTTATCCCCATCTCTGCCGGAAATACGGCCAAAAGCACAGGCTGGCAGTCCTCTTCAGATAGCGCCACCTCAATCGCCCGATCAAGGAAACAACCACTGCATCTCAGGCTTGGATCCGGTCAGACTGGTAAAATAAGAACATGAGCAACCGCAGTCTGATTATCCTCAGCCGGCTGGCTCCGCCTGCCGAGCGCTCTAATGTCCTCCCCAGGGAGCGCGTTACCGCTTTGCTGCGCGGTTCTCTGGAATACCCCGCCACGATTCTCCAGGCTGGCACCGGCTACGGCAAAAGTACCTCCCTGCTGACCTTCATCGGACAGCTCGATTTTCCGGTTTTTTGGTTTTCTGTCTCCGCGGACGACCGCGACCCGACCTTGTTCCTGATGAACCTTTACACCGCCTTCGACCAGCACGGCTTCAACATGGGAGCGGAAGCGCTGCGCATCCTCAACACGCCCGATTCTGAGCCAACGGACGGGCTGATTGCGCTTGTAAATGCCATTGCCAACCAAATCCCTGAGCGCTGTTTGCTGATATTGGATGATATGCAGTACGTGGATCAGTCCCCGACGATCCTGAACCTGGTAGATTGGTTCATTGACCATTTGCCGCGTTCCCTGCATGTGATTCTTTCAACCCGCCGCGTGCTTGACTTCCCTTCCATCCACCGCTGGCGCGCCAAGGGAGACGTGCTCGAGCTTGGCAAGCGCGACCTGACCTTTACGCCTGAAGAAGTAAAAACGCTTTTCAGCTCCCAATATCATCTGGAGCTGAACGAGGAAGAAGTCGAGCAGCTGCTCCAACGCACGGAGGGCTGGGTGATCGGCCTCCAGATGGTCTGGCAGTCGCTGAAAGGCCAGCCGAACGGGACCGTACTGGAGATGCTGAAAGAGGAGAGCGAATCGCGTAAGAATCTGTTCGCTTACCTGGCGGAAGAAGTCCTGGAAAGCCAGGCTCCGGAATATCAGAACTTTTTACTCAAGACCTCGGTGCTTTCCTTCCTGGACACAGAAACCTGCGACTTCCTGATGGACAGCCAGAACAGCATCGACATTCTGAACGAGCTTTATCGCTCGGGCCTGTTCCTGGAAAAGCTGCGCCCGGGGGTCTACCGCTACCACCATATGTTCCGGGAGTTTCTGGAAAGCCATTTGAGCAGGAATCCTGAGCTTGAACGGGAATTACACCGAAAAATTGGCAGCTACTACGCAGCGCATCAGTATTGGGAAAGCGCCATCGGGCATATGTTGAAGGTCGGCGACTACCCGCAGATTAACCATATTCTGGAAAATGTCGGGAGGGATTTTATCCTCACCAACCGCCACGAAAGCGTGCGTTACTGGATTGAGCAGTTTCCGGAAGCCCAACGGGCGCAGTATCCCTACGTGAATTTCCTTGCCGGGGAAGTAAACCGCTATAACGGCGTGTTTGAGATGGCGCTGGAAGATTACCGCACCGCTCAGCGCACATACCAGAAAGCTGGCAACCAGTGGGGCGTCAGCCTGGCGCTGCGCGGTCAGGCCCAGGTTTATCTGGATACCATCCGGCCGATTAATGCCAACCAACTTCTGCGCCGCGCTCTCGCGCTGCTCGATCCTGCGGAGAACCGCCAGGAAGTCGCTGAACTTCTGACGCAGATGGCGGAAAATCAGGTCAATCAGGGTGAAATGGAGCAGGCCGAGCTGAGCCTGCAGCGGTCCAGGGAGTTTTTGCGCAGCGACTCGGAGGAAAACGACTTTATCCAGGCGCGCTTGTATCTGCGCACCGGCCGCATACAAGAGGGCATTCAGCTCCTGCAAAAGTTGGAGCCAGCTTACGAGCTGGAAAGCGTGAGCGGGAGCATGCAGATGAGCCGGCCGCAGCGCTTTCACCGCGAAGCTTCGCTGCTGCTCTCCCTGTTCTATACCTTCAGCGGCGAGCTGGACAAAGCTTTGAGATACGCCCAACGCGGGATTGAAATCGGGCAGCATTACCGCTCCGTCTTTGTGCGCAGCGTTGGTTTTATGCGCCTCGGGCACGCACTGCAGCTCAGCCGTACGTTTGATGACGACGAAACAGAATACACGAAGGTCGTTGGGCTGTACGAAGAATCCATGCGGGCTGTGGATATCGCCCGGATTCACGTGGAACCCTTGTGGGGCATGTGCCGCCTGCTCGGGTATTCCGGCCGGTTGGATGAGGCCCAAAAAGTTGCTGAGGATGCGCTTTCGATCGCGAACAGCTCCGGAGATATCTGGATTGGGATGCTGGTGCGGCTCTCACTGGGCGCCAGCCTGGCAATCTCGGGGGCGTATGAAGCCGCCAACGTCGAGCTTTCGATTGTGGAATCCATCGCCGCCCGCGCCGGGGATGAACTCTCACGCTCCGCGGCGCTGCTGTGGCTGGCGTACTGCGCGCTCCACCAGGGTTACGAAAGCTCTTTGTGGCTCTACCTTGAACAAGGCCTGGCGCTGATTCATCAGCACCAATATCAATTCTTGCTGACCAAACCGACCATGCTCGGCAGTGATAATCCGATTGTTTTTCTGCCGCTGCTGCTGCAGGCACAGCGGCAGGGGCTGCAGCCCGAGCTTACCCGACAAATCCTGGAGGAAATTGGCGCGGCGAACCTGGAGTACCACCCGGGCTACACCCTGCGCATAAAAACTTTTGGCGGGTTTGCCGTTTGGCGCGGCCCAAAGCTGCTGGAATCGGCGGACTGGAAGCGGGAGAAGTCCCGTCAGCTCTTACAAGTGCTGGTCGGGAATTGGGGGAAATGGATGAGCCGCGACCAACTTACCCTGGTGCTGTGGCCGGATGCGGAGCCCGCTACAGCTTACAACAACCTGAAAGTTACCCTCAGCAGCCTGAACCAGGCGCTTGAACCGGATAGGCCTGAAGGCGCCAGGCCCGCCTTTGTGCTGCGGCGCGGCAGCCAGTATATGCTGAGCCCTAACATCGGCATCATCCTCGACGCATCACGCTTCGAAGAACTGTGCCGCTCCTCCGACCCAAACGCCCTGGAATCCGCGGCGCGCCTCTACCAGGGGCGCTACTTTGAGAACGAAGCAGCCGAAGAGTTTTTCATCGCAGAGGGTCAGTATTACCACGAGCATTATTTGCAGGTGATGGACCAGCTCATCCAAGGCGCGATGAACGCCGGGGATTGGGAAAAAGCATTGAACTTCAGCAGAACTGTGCTCAGCAGAGACGCGCTGTGGGAACCTGCTTACCGCAGTATGATGCTGATTCACCACCGCATGGGCAATCCAGGCAGCGTGCTGCAGATTTTTCACCAGTGCCAGCAAACGCTGAACCGGGAGATTGGCAGCGGGGTCAGCGCGGAGACGCAAGCCCTGCTGAACGAACTGCTGGGTCGGACGTGAAACTGAAACACCCCACAGCGAGTTGGTTGCAAGGGCAGGCGTCCGAATTTTGCACCTTTCATGATGCAGAGCCCCGCGTCAGGTTGGGAGCATTCGCCTGGATCAGCGGATATCAAAGGCATCCCACCTGGTGAAAAAACCAACTGAGAATGGAGACCCTCAACCGTCTCGCCGCAGCCGCCAGCCTCTCCCCGGAGAAGCATTGCGTGTCAAGCAGCTGCCGTTTTTTTCGGGTTGAAGTAGTGCTGCGAAGCAGGAATACCCGACCCACTTCCCCAAAAAAGCGCCGGCGAAACTACGCAGTCTGAGAACCAATTCTGGTTTCGTGATATTTGACATCTCCACGAAGCTGCGTAAGTTTTCTGTATTCGCGCATCGGGAAGCTTTGCCCCTGCCCCGGATGATTGGCAGGAATACTTCATCATCTGAAGATCATTGAAGCATCTGCGGTTTTGTCATTCTGAATGCAGCGAAGATTGATTTTTCAATGAGCCGCAATCCTTGATGGTGGCTGAGGTAATGCCATTTACTCTGGCGCCTGTTCATTGACACCCTTGAACCTTAAAGATTCCAC
>DAONFX010000020.1:0-24985 GCA_035403825.1 Anaerolineaceae bacterium | reverse complement strand
CTGCGCTTTCAGGCTGCATCGCGGTCTGGCAATCATCATATTGGTCATGCAGAAGTGCTTTAGAGGCCACAGGCGCGCGGCTACCCGGTTGAGGAATGGGCTGATTAGCGGAATATTAAAGGGGAACAGCACTTCCGTCCAGCGCCGCACGACCTCAAAATCCCCAAGGTTGAGCAGGTTTTTCATGTCAGTTTGCGTCAGCCAGTTCTGGTCCAGCAGAGGCTTAGCGGTGCCCAGCGCTTGGGCCAGTTTGAGCGCCGCTTCCCAGCCGCGGTTGTAAAAGTTCAGCACCACGCGCGTGCGCGGACTGCACAAGGGCCGCAGTTGATTAAGCACCTGCTGCACATCCCAGACATCATTGACCAGGTCTGAAAGGATAACGTAATCAAATTGCCGGTCCAAAGCGGGCAGTGCGTGCGCGTCTGCCTGGATGAAATGCAAATCAGGATAAGCTGCCTGCGCGGCGCGCACCATTTCCGCGGAAAAGTCAATTCCGACACCATAAGCAGGCTGAACCGAGGCGAGCAAATCGCCTTTGCCGCAGCCCAGGTCCAACACCGAAGCGCCGGACGGAATGATATGCCGGTAAACGTGCTTGAGCCGGCGGTGATAATACGCACTCCAGTTGATTTTTTTCGGGGACCTTGCAGCGATGGCGTCCCAATGCGCAGTCCGCGCCCGGGTGAAATTCAGATAAGACTGATCCAATGGATTGATGTAGGTGTTCACGCGCTCAACTCGGCCGCTTTTCGCAGATTGATTTCCCTGATTACCCCCAAAGTATAACAAAAAGCAGAGCTTACCGAAACCTGAATGAGACCAGCGGGCTCAATCCGGCAGAAAGCTAAGCGTTGGGTATTTCGCTTCGAGCTTCCCTGTCCGCGCGTTCGTTGCAGCGGTTGCCCGAGTGCCCGCGCACCCATTCCCAACGCACCTGGTGGCGCTGCAATTCGCGGTCAAGAGCCTGCCACAAGTCGATATTTTTCAGGGCCCCTTCCTTGCGCTTCCAGTTGCGCTGCTTCCAGCCCGGCAGCCAGATGGTGGCGCCGTTCATCAGATAGCTGGAATCGGTTACGAACGTTACAGCGCAGGGTTCACGGAGCGCGCGCAGCGCTTGCAGCGCGGCTGTCAGTTCCATGCGGTTGTTGGTCGTGTCTTTCTCGCCGCCCTTCAGCACGCGCTCTTCGCCCTGCCCGAACAGGAGCACCGCCGCCCAACCGCCCGGCCCGGGGTTGCCGCTGCAAGCTCCGTCGCAGTACACCGTGACTTCGGGCAGCTTAGTCGCCACTGCCCGCTCCTGCCAGTTCCGCCAGCGTCGCGTCCAGGGTTTCCAAAACCGTGGGAATATACTCGAGATCAAGTTGATACGCTCTGCGCAGTGCATCCTGCAGGACAAGCCGGGAGAAAGCCCAATTTTCGCGTTCTGGAGCCAACTGCAGGCGCGTGTCGGTTCGCAGGGCGCTGGCCCAGGCTGGATGTTGGCGGGCATAGTCCGGAGCGATATTCCCGGGGTCTCCGGCCGCCGGCCAAAAGCCGCTGACGCTTACCAGAACCTCCTGGGCTGGCGCGCTCAGGAGCCAGCGCGCAAAGAGCCAGGCCCCCAGCTGCTCTGCATTGCTGCCGGCGCGGATTCCTACCGAAAGCGTCTCAAGCGAAATGCTGCCGCTGCCGTCCGCAGTGGGATACGGGAGTGTGACGAACGTGTCGCTGCTGCCCGCGCGCGCGATAGTCCCTTCCTGCGCGAGCAAATCGTCCAGCGTGCCTTCATAGGCTAAAGCCTGTCGGCGCGCGAAGTAGTCGTAAGGCGTTTTCTGCAGCCCGACCCAGGCGGCGTCCTGCGCGTACGCGCCCTTGAGGAAAGTGATGGCATCCTGGAACGCGCTGTTGTTGAAGCTGAGCGCATTTTCTTTCGCGGTTATCTGGCCGCCAAAGGCCTGGTACCACGCCAGCGGCGCTTGCGCAGAATCGGAAATCCATAAACCGCCCGCGCCGTTGTTGGTGTCGTCCTTATCCAGCAGCTTTTCAGCCGCGGCAGGCAGCATCTGCGCTTGCAGTTCCTCCGGGGTGCTCGGCGCGGCGTCAAAACCCAGTTCCTCGCCCCAGCTCTGGTTGTAGTAAATCAGGGCGGGCTGATAGGCAATCGGCAGGTAGCCCCAGTCCGTTTCATCGTCCGGATTAGGAGCCAGGTCTGCAAAGACGAACTCCGGCGGGTAAACCCCGCTCAGACCCCATTCAGCGTCGCGCATGTATGGAGTGAGGGAAATCAGCGTGCCCGATTTCGCCGCGGGCGCGAGGTCAAAGCCGTTTCCGATAACCAGGTTGGCATCCAGTTCGCCCGCGGCCAGTCCATCCGCAACCGCGGATAAGCTGCCGCCCGAACCCGGGACGACGCGCAGCCCCCAGGCGTTGTTGGTATTGAAATTTTCTACCAGGCTATTGAAGGCTGCTTCAGACTCATTAATCCATGGGTACAGCACAGTTAATTCCAGTCCGTTCAGGTCTGCCAGTTCGGCGGCAGGGATTGGCACCGCCGTGGCGGTGGGCGTTTGGGTCGGCGTGCTGGTGGCAGTCGGCGTGGGGAGCCTCGGCGCGGCGGTCGGGAGCGCAGCCGTCTCGGAAGGCAGCGGCACCGCCGTGCCAGCCTGGCAGCCTGCCAGCATAAGCGTCAAAAGTATCGGTACCAGGATATGGCAATTTTTTTTATTAGAATTCGACACAGTGCACCTTAAATTTCAGGCGGGAATGGATGGGAGTCGAACCCACCACGGCTCGCAGCGCGACCCGACACTGATTTTGAAGACCAGGAAGCCCACCGGGACCTAACCATTCCCACGGCTAAGCATATCCGAAATGGAAGAGGCTTGTCAAGCTGCCCGTTCCGGTTTGAAATGCCAGAATCCGTAACTGGCAGCCGCATTTTCGCGGCAGTCTATTGTATAATGTGCATCCGACTCAAATTACAGAGGAAATCGATGACCGCAGAATTAAACCACACCCCTGATTGGGTAAAAAATGCCGTTTTTTACCAAATCTTCCCCGACCGCTTCGCCTGGAGCCCCAGGGTGGAAAAACCGAATAACTTTGAATCCTGGGACAGCGCCCCGACCGCGTACGGCTTTAAAGGCGGGGACCTGTTGGGCGTGGCGGAGAAATTGGATTATCTGGAAGACCTGGGTATCAACGCCATCTACTTCAACCCGATTTTTCAATCCGCCAGCAACCACCGCTACCACACCCACGATTATTTCCAGGTTGACCCGCTTTTGGGGGGGAACAAAGCCTTCAAAGAACTGCTGACCGAAGCGCATAAGCGCGGTATCCGCGTCATTTTGGACGGCGTTTTCAATCATTCCAGCCGCGGCTTCTTTCAGTTCAACCATATCCTGGAAGTCGGAGAGAAGTCCCCTTACCTGGATTGGTTCTTTGTGCACGGCTTCCCGCTGCATGCCTATGAAGGCAGCCCGAATTATGACTGCTGGTGGTCGCTGCCCGGGCTGCCCAAGTTCAACACCAATAACCCGCAGGTGCGCAAATATATCCTCAGCATCGCCCGCCATTGGCTGGAGGAAGGCATTGACGGCTGGCGCCTGGACGTCCCCTTTGAAATTGACGACGACGACTTCTGGCGGGAATTCCGCGAGGTAGTCAAGACCGCCAACCCGGACGCTTACATCGTCGGCGAAATCCCGACAGAAGCTCAGCGCTGGATGCGCGGCGATATGTTCGACGCGGTGATGAATTATCAGCTGACGCGCGCCTGCCTGGCTTTTTTTGGCGGCAGCAAAATGGACAGCGTGCTGGCGGAAGGCATGATGGGTTTCAATGTACCGGAGCCGATGGACGCAGCCCAGTTCGCCAGGCGCACCCGGGAACTGCTCAGAATCTACCCGCAGGAATTCGCCTACGCGCAGCTCAACCTGCTCGACAGCCACGATATGCCGCGCTTCCTGAGCCTCGTCAGCGAGGACACCCAGCGCCTCTACCTGGCTTATCTCTTCATGATGACCTACCCGGGCGCCCCGTGCATTTACTACGGCGACGAAATCGGCCTGACCGGCGGCATCGACCCGATGTGCCGGAAGTCCTTCCCGTGGGATGAAAGCGCCTGGAACACAGGCCTGCGCGATAAAATCCGCGAGCTGACCCTTTTACGGCATGCCATGCCCGTTCTGCGCACGGGCGAGTATCTGCCCCTGCTCACCGAGGGTTCGCTTCTGGTCTACGCGCGCAAGGACAGCGAAGACGCTGTCATCGTCGCGATTAACCTGGAGAACAGCCCTCAAACCGTCACTTTGCGCGTGGACGGTTTGCTGGCGGAGGAGAGCCTGCTGCAAGACCAGCTCAGCGAGAAACAAGTGGAAGTGAAAGCCGGCGAAATCCGGGACCTGACGATCCCCAGGATGAGCGCGCTCATTCTGGCCTGACTTCTTGCATAGGAAAACGAAGCGCGCGGAGATTAAACTCTCCGCGCGTTTTTTTATCCCAGCAAACCCAGCAGCCAGGGTTCGATCCATGGAAAGACCCGCGCCGCTGCCAAACCGCATAAGATGCCGATGATCCAGCCGACCACCACATCCGAGAGGTAATGCAGCTTCAACGCTACGCGGGAAAGCCCCACGCCCAACGCCCAGGCGGCCATCCCGGCAATCAACCCCGGAGCAGCCGCCGTGCTGACCATCACCGCGATGCCGGCCGCGCGGGCGGCGTGCCCGGACGGGAAGGAATGCGGGTCGCTGACCCGGTAAATCTGCCCCCATTCCCCTTCCGGGCGCGGGCGGCGAATGATGAACTTTAGCGCCAACACGAATACCGCCAATCCGATCAAACCAACCATCCAGAACAGGGTTCGCGCACGCACTTCCACGCTTCCGAAGAAAAGCAGCAAGCTGAGAAAAATCAACCAGTACCATGAATCGCAGCTGTGCCCCAAAAAGATGTACAGCGAGCGCAGCAAACCAGGCTTCTCTTCCACGACCAGCCAGGCGGAAAGGCACGCGTCCAGCTTCAGCAAACGCTGGATGAAGGACCCCCCGCTTTCCATAGGGGTTTCCTGGTTTTCTGGTTGGGATAGTTTCTGCTGTTCGGACATATCTGTATTGACCATTGGCGCGGATTCAAATGAGGATTTTATCATACGCTCCATCTCACCGGATAATAACGTTTATCCCCGGATTCCGCCTGCCCGGCTACCCCTCAAACGCGTCCCTTTGACCAGACGCGCACTTTGGGTATGTTATGATTACGCAACTATATTGCTTGAGGTGCGCATTGGAAACGATTCATCTGGCTGTTTTGTGGGACATGGATGGCACCATCCTGGACACTCTTGACTTGCATTACCTGACCTGGAAAGAAGCCTTCAGCGACCGCCCCACACGTTTTTCCCGCGAACTTTTCCGCGCTAACTTTGGTGGGAACAACCGCAGCACCGTCCCGATTTATCTGGGTTACGAGCCCGATGAAGCCTATTACCAGCATGTGGTCGCGTTAAAAGAAAACCTGTTCCGGGAGCAAATGGCTGAAAAAACGCAGCTCTTCCCCGGCATCCTTGATTGGTTTGCCTACTTTGCCAGGCTCGGCGCGAAGCAAGCCATCGCCTCCTCCGCTATGCTGGAGAACATCACGAAAGTGGTGGACGCGTTCGGTATTCGGAAATACTTTGATGCTTTGGTGCCGGGGGAAGACTTGCCCTCCAAACCCGCCCCGGATATTTTCCTGCGCGCCGCCCAATTACTGGGCGCTCCTCCCGCCCGCTGCGTGGTCTTCGAAGACTCCATTCACGGGATTAATGCCGCCAAAGCTGCCGGCATGGTCAGCGTTGGTGTGGCAGGCACCACCCGTTTTGCCCCCGGGGATGCGGACTTTCTCTTGGATGACTATACGCAAGACCCCGCCGCCCTCACCAGCAAAATCCTGGCCTTGATGGACTCCCGCCTGCCCGCTTAAAACTGAAGAAAAGGAATTGCCGCAATCAGAGCGAATCCGACGGCGACAATCAGCACAGCGATGACCACATCGTTTTTCTGGCGCGTGTCCTGCACGCGCGGGGCGGTCTGGCTGAACCGCAGCTCCCATTTGGGACCTGCCAAAAACGCGAACAAGCCGCCGGCAATCGCGCCGCCCAGATGCCCAAAGTTATCAATATTCGAGCCGGGAGCAAGCCCGATGGCGATGTTCAGGAAGAAGATAAACACCAGGTTGCTCAGCATCGCGCGGGCGCGCGGGCCAAAAAACTGCCGGTTTTGCAGGATGAGCAAGATCTCCGCCGCGAGCAGCCCGAAAATGCCCGTGGAAGAGCCCAGAGAGTTGTACGGTGAAAGCACAAATGAAAGCACGTTCCCGCCAAACCCCGCAATCAGGAACAAAATCAGGAAGCGCCAATGCCCGTAAATGCCTTCCAACTGTCGTCCCAGAATCCACAGCGCGTATAGGTTTAAACCGACGTGCAGGATGGAGCCGTGCAGCAGGACGGGCGTGATTAGCCGCCAAAGCTGACCTGCCAGAATGGCGCTGCTGCTTTTGCTGAGCAAGGCGGCCGGCAGGTCATATCCCAGGAACTGCGTCGAAAGCATCTGCGCGATAAAAAACAGGGCAATCACCCCCATCAAGACATAAGTTACGATGGGTTTATTCAGCTCAAGCGCCACCCTGCGCGTCTGCGCCGGGGCCTCAGGCGGCGTCTGGTTTTCCAGCGGGGTTTGGTCGCTCACAGGCACACCTGCCGGGGGTGCACGCGGTGGTGTTCCGCGCTGATGATATTTTGGATGGCGTCCACGGTCTCGTGCAGTTGACAGTCCGCGTTCACCACGATGTAATCGAAGGCGTCCAGCTTTTCGTATTCCTGCTCTGCGGTCTGAATGCGCAGCATGCATTCCTCAGGGGATTCGCTGCAGCGCCCTGCCAGGCGCGCGATCCATTCCTCCCGCGAGTTGGCAGTCAGAAAAATCAGCACAGCCTCAGGGCATAGGGAGCGGATGGTCATGGCGCCCTGCACGTCCAGGCGCATAATTACATCCTTGCCGGACTGCAGAGCCCGGCGCACCTGTTCGCGCGGGATGCCTTTGTAGTCCGAGTATACCCGCGCGTGTTCCAGCAGCTCGCCAGAGGCTATCAAGCTTTCAAATTCCTGGCGGGAAACAAAGAAATAATCCACGCCGTCGCGTTCTTCCGGGCGCGGAGGGCGGCTGGTCATGGTGACCACGAAATGCGTGCTGGGGTTTTCCTGCCGCAGGGCCTGTACCACGGCGTCCTTCCCAATCCCGGAAGGGCCGGAAATGACGATGAGCAGCGGCGTAAAGGGTTCAGGGCCAAAATGAAAAACAGGTGGAGTCATGGATTTTCCCGTATTCTGCGAATTTGTGCCTTGATTATAAGCCATCTGGCCTGAATGCAAAGAAAACCTGTAGACAGAAAACCTGTAGACAGGAAGGTGTCCGATTTGGGGTTTTCCTGATTGCGGGCTATACAAATTTAGAGGGCGGGCCAGTTTCTACAGCGCGTTCAAAACCAGTCTGCCCATCGCTGCTTGCGCCGCGCGTCGGTTTATCATTCTTGAGAGTAATTTCCTGGGGTTCGCGACCGCGAGAGCAGCGCGTTGAAAGCGTTCAGAAAAAGGAGTCTACATGGCAAAAGCAGTCGTGATTAATGGCAGCCCAACCTTGGATAAGGGCAGAACTGCCTTCATGCTCGCCCCGTTCATGCAAGGCATGCGCTCGGCAGGCGCAGAAATCTCGCTTTATTATGCCAGCAAAATGGATGTGCCTACCTGCACCTGCGGGAAGATGGCTTGCTGGAATATACACCCCGGCGTGTGTGTTTTCCAGGATGAGATGGACGCCCTTTTAGAAGAGCTGAAGTCCGCGGAATTTCTCGTTTTTGGGGTGCCGGTATACATCCAGCTCCCTTCGGCTTTCCAATCCGTTCTGAACCGCCTCGTGCCGATGATGGACCCGGGCTCAGCTGTCTTCGTAAATGGCAGGACCCGCGCCAAGCTGAGAGCGGAATACGCGCTCAGGCGCACAGCGCTGGTCGCGGTGGGTGGTTGGTGGGAAGTGGAAAACCTGGCGCTGGTCGACCGCATCATCACTGAATTATCAGCGGATAGCGGCGTTATCTACGCTGGCGCGGTTCTGAGGCCGCACGCCTACGCCTTGCAAAGTAAGCGGGTAACAGACGAAGCAAAAAAGGAAGTGTCAGAAGCGGTTAAGCAGTGCGGTCAGGACCTGGTCGCCACCGGCGGAATGAACCCCGCGCTGCTCGAGATGGTTTCCCGGCCGTTGATACCCTGGGAGTGAAAGACGCTAAGGCTGCTCTGCCAGCACGCCTTGCAGGTCTTCAAAAGAACGCACCCCACGCACGGCAGCGATGAAGCTTTTCAGGTCGGGGCTGCGTGCCCATAATCTGCGTACCAGCGGTCCTACCGGGTCGCTGCCGGAAGCGCCGCCGCCGGGCTGGTCGTTATAAGAGCCGTAAAACGCGAAGTATGCCTGGTTCAGCTTGCGCAGCTGGTAACCCTGCTCCCAAAAGAATTGACGGCGGGCTTCCATATAGGCTTCAGCCTCGTCCACTTTCCCCTCGGCCAGCAGTTCATCCACACGCACGCGCGTTGTGCGCATTTCCGCACGAAAATTAAACGCCCCGGCATCCTCCTGGCTTTCTTCCGGCAGGCGCGAGCGCATTCTCGGACCCGGCAGCGGGAGAGTATACTGAGGGAAGTCGCGCGCGATCATCTGCCGGCTGATTTCCTTTCCAACCAGGCTGGCAACTGTCTCGTTTATAGTGCGCATCTGCGCGCTCGCATCGTAGCGCATACCCAGGGGTGTAAAAGAAAGGTAATTGTGAATCCACTCATGCGCAACGGTCTCCGTCAGCCAGTTGAAATCTGTTGTGCGCATGACCATGGTCGGGTAAGCTCCCAGCCCGCCAATCGGTTCGACCAATGCGGAAACCTTGTATTTCTCGTAGATACCGCTCTCGATGGCTTCCTTTTGGAGCGTGTCCAACCCGGCGATGAGGTTGGTGGAGAAGAGTGTGCGGATTTCCTCCCGCGGGGAGACAATCAGGTTCAGCGGCAAATCCGTCACCTGGTAGAGCACCGGTGGAAGCACCTGCCCGCCCAGCCCAAACCCGAGCTCGAGCAGCAGGCTTTCCGTGCGGGACTGCACCACAGATTCGGTCAGCGGGGAAAGCTGCGCCAGGCGTATTTTCGCGCGCGTCAGCTCCTGGCGCGTGCTCGCGATGACTGCCGCGCGGTTCGCGAGCTTCGGCTGGGAAACTGCCTGGTCAAGCTGGGCGCTCCACTGGGCAGTTGCGCCCACCTGTTCCAGGTAGGTCTGCAAAAGCAGGTTTTGCTGGTCCGCGTTCAGGAATTTTTCCGCTCGCAGCGCTGCGAACGATGCTTTCTGGAAAAGCGCTTGTGCTGTCCACTCGGTGAAGTCGAATTCGACTTCACGGCTGAATTCCCGCATCCGCTGGGTAGAGTCCCAAAGCGCGGCGGAAGAGGAGGAGAGCAGCAGCAATAGCAGCCCAAGCGTGAGCGTGAGCCTGAAAGTAAGCTGTGTCAAATTCACCTGGTACGAAGTTTTCACGCACCCATTTTAGCACGCCAGCTCAGGCGCGCTTCTCAGAAGCTTACCTCACGCCTGAAATCAGGCTGCAAAACAGTATAATTTGTCACGAACCAGAAAGGGACTCATGCACAAATCTGATTACCTGAATGTGCTCCAACAAAGGTGGCAGGAATTCCTGGATTCGATTGCCGGGCTCAGCCCGGAGCAAATGAAGCTCCCGGGAGTTTGCGGCACCTGGTCGGTCAAAGACATCATCGGGCATGTTACAAGCTGGGAGCAGGAGACACTCTCCACCCTGCCGGCGATCTTGGCGGGCGGGTCAGCGCCGGTCTATTCCCAACTCTACGGCAGCATTGACGCGCTGAATGCCTATATGGTGCTGGGTAAAAACCGACAGGACCTGGACGAAGTGCTGGAAAACCTTCATAAAGTCCACGCGAAACTGCTAAAATTCCTGGAGGAAGTTGACCCGGCGCAGTTTTCTGAGGAAACCCCGTTTCTCGTCCGCCTGAGCATGGATACCTCCGAGCACTACCCGGAGCACAGCGCTGCCGTCCTTTCCTGGCGGGCAATGCAAGGGCTGTAAGCATATGCAAAACGCCCAGGATGCACCCAAGACGATACCCGAATACATCGCTGCTCTTCCAGCTGAAAAACAAGCCGTGCTGAACATCGTCTTGGAGGCAGTCCGGGCAGCCGCCCCGGGCGCGCAGGAAAAGTTATCTTACGGGATGCCAGCTTTCTTTCTGGACGGTATTCTGGTGTACGTCGGCATGCAAAAGCGCCACGTCGGCTTCTACCCGACGCCGGAAGCCGTGGCGTTCTTCGCCGGAGAGCTGCGCGGCTTCAAAACTTCAAAGGGAGCGGTGCAATTCCCGCTCGACCAACCCGTTCCGGTCGAGCTGGTGAAGAAAATTGTCCGGCACCGCATCGAGGTTAACCGCGCTGCAATTGCCGCGGCTTGACTGCGCACAGGCCGATCGGGGCTGCAGCTGCCCGTTTGCAGTATAATTTCACGCAAGGTGCTAAGGAATAGCAGCAGCCAGGGAGCCATGCATGAAAAAGCTTTCTACCAACACCATCATCATCCTGATCATTATCCTGCTGGCGCTTTTGTGCGCCTGTATCGCCTGCATTTTCACCATCACAGGCAGCACGCTGCTCAACCGCTGGGGCTTCGACCTTGAAACCAGCCTGCCTACGCAGCCGGGCTCCGTGGAACAGACACCCCTGCCTGAGCTGCTGCAGGAAGCGCTGGACGAAGACATCCCCCAATCAGATTTGGTTCTGGCACAGGCCAACCTGGCCGCGCTCAAAGAGGAAGTCGTTCCCATCAATGACCCGGTGGACCTGGCAGAACGCCTTGGCGGGAAAACCGACGTGCCTTCCACGCTGCCCGACCTGGCCGCGCCGTATGAGGTCGGAGACCGTAAGACCTTTTGGGTCTCGAACTCCGACACCAACGAAAACTTCCAGGTGGAAGCCGTCTTGCGCTTCCGCGGCGACAATATTTATTTCTGGATTGAAGACGGCGTTTCCTATCGCGAATCCGACCTGACGCGCCTGGCAGAAACTTTTGACCAGGAAATCATCCCGACCAACCGCGAATTCTTCGGGATGGAATGGAACCCGGGCGTGGATAACGACCCGCGTTTTTACGTGCTGTACGCCGGCGGCTTGGGCTCGTCTATTGCCGGGTATTTCTCTTCAGCGGATGAAGTGCACCCGGAAGCGCATCCTTATTCCAATGCGCACGAAATGTTCCTGATGAATTCTGATGCGGTAAGCTTGTGGGAAGATTATATCTACGGCACGATGGCGCACGAGTTCCAGCATATGATTCACTGGTACCAGGACCGCAACGAGGAAACCTGGGTCAACGAAGGCTTTTCCATGCTGGCGGAGCATGTAAACGACTATGACGCGGGCGGTTTTGATTACGATTACCTGCTGTCTCCCGACCTGCAGCTTACGGATTGGGGCGCTGAAACCAGCGAAAACGGTCCGCATTACGGCGCCTCCTACCTCTTCATGACCTACTTCCTGGACCGCTTCGGAGAAAAAGCCACCAAAGCGCTGGTCGCGCACAAAGAAAACGGCTTTATCAGCCTGGAAGCAGTGATGCGTGAACTCAACATCATCAACCCTTCCACGGGCGCGGTCTACAGCGCTGACGAAGTCTTTATGGACTGGGCTGCCGCCAACTACCTGCTGGACCCAAACCTGGAGAACGGCCGCTACGATTACCGCAGCTATTCGCCTTCTCACGCGCGCGCCAGCAGCAGCCTGAGCGCCTGCCCTGCATCTATTATCAGCGATGTGTTCCAATACGGCGTGGATTACATCGAAATCAGCTGCCCGGGCAGCTACACCCTCAATTTCCAGGGTACGCAGGCTGTCAGCCTCCTGCCCATCGAGGGGAGCGCCAGCACCTTTTTCTGGTCCAATCTTGGAGACGAATCCAATATGTCCCTCGAGCGCTCCTTCGACCTCACAACCATGAGCGGCCGCGCTGAGCTGAGCTTCCGCACCTGGTACGACCTGGAAAAAGACTACGACTACGTCTTCCTCTCCGCCTCAACGGACGGCAAAAACTGGCAGATTCTGAACACCCGTACCTGCACCACCAGCAATCCTTCCGGGAACTCGTTCGGCTGCGGCTGGAACGGCAGCTCCCAGGGTTGGATCAGCGAAAGTGTGGACCTGTCCCGTTTTGTCGGTTCGCTGGTAAGTATCCGCTTCGATTATGTAACCGACGCCGCGGTAAACGGCAAAGGCATAGCGCTGGACGACTTCCGTCTGGACGCCATCGATTACACTTCCGACCTGGAAGAAGATGGCGGCGGCTGGCAAAGCGCCGGTTTTGTGCGCCTGGGCAACACCCTGCCGCAATCCTACGCGCTGCGCCTGATAACGCTGGGAGATGAACCCGGCGTGCAGACCATCACGCTGGATGAGAAAAACCGCGCGGAATTGAGTTTTACCATTGGCAGCGGGGTGGAAAAGGTCGTCCTGGTGGTCTCTGGCACCACCCCCCTCACGCGCGAAAAAGCGGTTTACGAGCTGCAAATCCGGTAGAAACACGAGAGGCTGGCAGGTACGAACTGCCAGCCTCTTTGGATAAGTTCCTTCAGCCGGGTTTAGAGATTTCCCAGGGCTTCCACCATATTGGGGTAGACCGTAAAATACTGCAGGATGCCAATCAGGTCCATGGAATCCCGCACATTGTCATTGAGCGCCACCAACACCAGGTCCCGGCGCTTTTTCTTGAGTTCTTTCTGCACGCGAATAATCGACCACCAACCCGCGCTGGAAACAAAACTGATATCGGACATATCCAGGACAATATCTTTATCGGTGGGGATCAGTTCGGTCAGAACTTTTTCGAGCTCTCCGGCGGTGGCGCTGTCATAGCGGCCGACTGCTTTCACAACAATACAGCGTTTGTAATCCGTTTTTGTAAATTCCATAGCAATCCTTACGCTTTGCAATAGAGGTATCCAATGGAAATATTATAACAGCTATAAACGCCGGTATTCTGGCAAACCTGTATAATATGCGTCTATGCGATATTACATCTGGACTGAAGGCTGTCAAATGAACACCGCGGACTCCCGCCGGCTGTCGCGTTCGCTCGAAAACCTGGGCTTTGTAACCGCTGCCAATGTCGAAGACGCGGACGTGATTGTCTTGAACACCTGCGTGGTGCGCCAGAGCGCTGAAGATAAAGCGCTTGGGCGCCTGAGTTCCCTGAAATCCCTCAAGCAGCAAAATCCCCAACTGGTCATCGGACTGATGGGCTGCCTGGTTGGCGTGCACGGCAACCTCGCGCTGCAAAAACGCTTCCCCTGGGTGGATGTCTTTTCCGCCCCTTCCGACCCGCAACCGCTGCTGGACTTCCTCACAAACCGGCAGCAAGCCGACCGCGCTCAAAGCTGGCGCATGAACATTGACAGAATGCTCGATGAAGAATTCGGCGTGGCTGTCCCCGGCGAACAGCGCGCGGTTTCCGAAAACCTGCCGGTGGTGCTCGGCTGTTCACACGCCTGCGCGTACTGCGTAATCCCGCTCAAGCGCGGGCGCGAACGCAGCCGCGACGCGCTGAGAATTGTGCGGGACGCGCGTACCTTCGCCGGTCAGGGCGTGAGCGAAATTGTGCTTTTAGGACAAATCGTCGACCGTTACGGCTTGGACCTGCCCGGCAGCCCGCGCCTGCCGCAGCTTTTATCTTCGCTTTCAGAAATCCCGCAAATCAAACGCCTGCGCTTCCTCACGTCGCACCCCAACTGGATGAGCGACGAACTGATTGCGAGCGTGGCGGAACTGCCCAAGGTGATGCCGCATATCGAGGTTCCTGTTCAGGCCGGCGATGACGGCGTGCTGCTGGCAATGCGGCGCGGTTACACCAACCAGCAGTACCGCGAGCTGGTGGCAAAACTGCGCGAACGCATTCCGGGTGTGTCCATCGCTACCGATATCATTGTCGGCTTCCCAGGGGAGACTGAAACAGCCTTTCAGAAGACTTACGAGCTCCTGGCGGATTTACGCTTGGATGTTGCCCATCTGGCGCGCTATTCCCCCCGTCCCGGCACCTATTCTGCCCGGGAACTGGCTGACGACGTACCGGCAGAAGAAAAGATGCACCGTTTCCGCCTGCTGGAAAACCTGCAGGAAAGCATCCTGAAAGAGCTCAACCAGGGATTGCTTGGGGAAGTCGTGCCGGTTTTGTTCGAATACCGCGTGAAAGGCCGCTGGTACGGGCGCACTCCTACCAACCGGATTGTGTTCGTGGATTCCGCTGAAGACCTGACCGGTCAGGAACGGCAGGTGAAAATCACCTGGACGGGCCCCTGGTCGCTGGTCGGCAGCCTGGAACCCAGCCTCTAATTCAGCTCAGGACCTTATCGGGATACTGGCAGAGCTCCACCAGCGGGCAGCGCGCGCAGGCAGGCTTGCGCGCCTGGCAGATTTCCCTGCCCAGCCGGATGAGATTCAAGTGCAGGGCATAATACTGCCCGGGGTCGGCAGCCGCTTCCAGGTATTGGTGCGTGCTGTCCACGTCCATTGCCTGCGGCCGCAAGCCAATTCTGCCCGAGACCCTGTAGATATGCGTGTCCACCGGGAAAGCCGGCATCCCCAGGGAAAACAGCAGCACGATTGCCGCGGTTTTTCGCCCCACGCCCTTAAAGCTGAGCAGCCATTCGCGCGCTTCTTCCAATGGCAGACCCCGCAGCCACTCCAGGTCAATAACGCCGCGCTCTGACCGGATGCGCTGCAAGGCGGCCTGAATGTTCGGACCTTTTTGGTTTGCCAGGCCCGCCGCCCTGATGACCTGCATGAATTCGTCCGGGTCAGCCTCGCACACTTCGTCCCAGCTGGTATAGCGCTGCCGGATTGCTTCGAAAGCTTTATCGCGGTTCAGGTCGTTCGTGTTCTGCGAGAGAAAGGTGCTGACCAGCTCATCCACGGCCGGAAGCGGATTCCGCCAAATTGGGAAGCCAAAAAACTGGTTCAGGCGTTCGTTCACCAGGCGCAGCCGCTCTCGGTGCTCTGCGGAAACTTCCACGGCAGCTTTCACGCGCCCTTTCTTAGCAGCAGCCTGCCAGCGCCGCCTTGGCCAGAGCGGAAATGCGCTTCTCGCCGGCTGTCAATCCGCGCCAATTGCGCACTACCTCATCCGCAAAGGGCCTGAAGGCTTCGCTGTCCAGCCGTTCCGCAAAACCGAAAACACGCAAAATCGCGGTCACCAGGCTGTAGGTGGCGCGTCGATCCGGGTCGCCGTCCGAAAATTTCATCGCGATGCCGATGCCGGGTCTTCCCTTTTCAGCATCCGGCAGCAAACCGATCATCTGATAGCCTTCCGCTCCTCCCTTGGAAATGAGCTTGTCCCCCAAAACTTGCATCAGCACAGTATCGAGTTTGCCGGGACCAGCCACCATGACAGGATAGGTACGCATGGCGTTTGTTATCTTTCTGCAGGCGCTCTGCCGCTGCGCGGGCAGCTCATGCGGGTCGCAAAGGCGCGCTGCTGCCCAGGCAAATGCGCGCAGAGGCAGGGCATAGACCGGCGCGGAGCAGCCGTCAATCCCGGGGATTAACGCGTCCGGGTTCACTCCGCTCATCTCCGCCATCACCGCGCGGATGCGCTGCTGCACTGGGTGGTCAAGCTCCAGGTAGTTTTCTTTTGGCAGCCCGCGCATACGCGCTGCGGCCAGCATGCCGCTGTGCTTGCCGGAGCAATTGTGGCGGTAGGGTGTGGGCAGTTCCCCGCGCAGGCGCATGGCTTCGCTCGTCGCCCGGTCAGAGGGGGAATGCACGCCGCACTGCAAATCCGCTTCTTGCAGTCCGGCTTTTTGATGGATACTGCGCAATACGTCCACATGCGAGTCGGTCCCGGAGTGGGAGGCACACATAATTGCCAGTTCCTCGTCGGACAGATCGAAATATTCCGGTCCTCCGCTTTCCACAAAAGGTAAGACCTGAAAGGGCTTCATGGAACTGCGCGGAAACGTAATCAGGTCAGGGTCGCCCGCGGAACAGAGCAGCTTGCCAAACACATCTACTACCGCGAATGCGCCAAAATGGACGCATTCCACAATAGCGCCGCGGGTCAGTTCGACTAACGGTGCGTACCCGAAATCTTGATTCATAGGCATTCCCTCAGGTTCTAAGCGTGGTTGAGTTCGTAGTACATGCTCAGCCCCCAGCGCAGGCGGTTGTAATACATATCGCTGGTGTTGGCATTCGGTTCGTAGCGCTGCATGATGATGGGGATAAGCGCGAGCACCTCATCCAGACTGGCCTTGCGCTCTATCAACGGAGAAAGCAGCGCATGGATTGCGGCGATGTGCCCGCTCGCCTGCTCAACCTGGCTCTGGTCGAGAACCCCGCTGCGCGCGGAAACAATCTGGTAATTGCGGTATTTTCTGCCGGATAAAGAGCTCAGGTCCTCAAGCCAACGCTCCAAATCGCAGTACGCCAGGAATGGCGGCTGATCCGGGAGAACAGTATCGCCCACAAAAATGACCTTCCTGGCGGGAAGTTCCGCCCAAATCCCGGCAAAATTGGAACCCGCGTGGTGTTCCAGCAGGATTTCGGTGTCATCGAGGTAGATTGAAAGCGCCTGAGTGAAAACAATTTCGGGCGGAATCAGGCGGAATGGGCTGACAAAGGCATCGTGACCTTCCCCGGACTGCTGGCTCTCCTCCGTGAGCTTTGAAGCCAAAGGTTTGGCCTTCTCCTGTGCCAGGCTGTTGATATGCGTCACGATAACGCAGTCTGTGCCCTTGATACTCAATAAGCGGTCGTAGTTGGTATCCAGGTGCACCAGAAATTTCGGTTCTCCGGTGATGAGGCGGGCCGTCCCGCTGCGCCAGGAACGCATTTCGTCCTGCCGGCTGGGGGAATCAATGAGAACGGAGCCCGCTTTTCCCCGGATGACCCCTGTCACCAAACCGAGGGAGTTGTGTTCGACAAACACATTAGGGGCGATTTCCTGCATACTGACAGACCTCCTGCACTTTTTGCTGCCGGTATTATAGCGAAGAATCCCCTTATCGCCAAACCGGAAGAGAAGCTTCGTCTGGCTCTCCGGCAGGCCGGGCTTTTGCGCTCCGTGGTTGCTACTACTCAGCGTCGGAACACAGCGGGATGACATCTTTGTTGCTGCTTCCGTTCAAGGGCAGGTTAAAGTAAGGAGAGGGGTCCAGCGTGTTCGTGAACTCGAGTTCATTAAGGTATTTGCCGCTGCCGTTATCCCGCACGATGGAAAAATGCAAATGCACGCCTGTAGGGCTGTCTGGATTACCGGAGTAGTTGCCCTGGTAACCAAGCAAATCGCCCCTGCGCACTGGCGCTTCCCGCGTGCCCGGCGGAAAGTCAGCGCTAATCAAGCCCTTCCCCTGTGGGTCCGCAAGATGCGTCATATAGAGCCAGATTTGCGTGCCAGGATGGAGCGGGTCATCCGGGACGCGGATAATCAGGCTGCTTTTCCAGCCCTCTTCGCGCGTCAGGTACCCGTCATAAGGCGCGTACACGGGGGTCAACCCGACGGCCGTCCCCGCAAAAATGTCTATCCCCTGGTGTTTTTGGAAGGGTTTGAAGCTGTCTCCCCACAGGTAACCGACAAACCCTTCGCTCGGGAAGCTGAAGGGCGCATCCCCGCAGCGGGCAAGCGCGCTCATTTTCCAATCCGCGTGCTTTTCGGGCGCGCGGATAAAGGCAATGACAGCCGCACTGCGTTTGCCCAGGTACGCGCGATAAAGCGAGAAACCCGCCAGCGCGACCAGACCGGCAAGCGCCGCTCCGAGGATGATTTTTCCACGTTGGTTCATAAGCCTTGCGTCCTTTGCGTCTTGTTTCTAATAAATTATCTACATATTGTATGCAAGAATCTGATATCCCGCAGGTAGAGTACAGACAGGTAAAACATTGAAGTGAAAAGGAGACCAAAATGACCTTTTATATCAACCCCTACGGACGCAGATTACGGATGCAGGCACTTGCCAATGCCATGAACGAAATGGAGCGCGATTTTGAACCCGAGGTCGCTTTCCCGATGGACGTCAAAGCCACGCAGGAAGGCTACGAACTGAAAGCCTATCTGCCAGGAGTCAGCGCTGAGAATGTGGACATTCAGATTGTGAACGAAGTCGTTACGATCAGCGGCGAAGTGAAACTGGAACGCGACAAACGCACTGATTATCTGCTGGCGGAACTGCCGGTCGGACGTTTCCACCGCGTGATTTCGCTCCCCACGCCCTTGGACAGCAGCAAGGTTGAAGCCAGCCTGGAAAACGGCATCCTGACCCTGAACATCCCCAAAGCGGAAGAAGCCAAACCCAAATCCATCAAGATTACACAAAAGTAATCCTGATTGCGATACCAGAAAGAGCGCTGCCATGAATATGCAAGCGCTCTTTCGTTTATTTGCGTCCGAATCTGTATCAAATATTTGATTCAGCCTACGAAAATGCTATAATGCGTTAAGCATTAAGCGGGATGTGGAACTTTTCCAGCAATTTAAACGTCCTGAGTCCGAGTGATAAACTAATTTCGGGTCGGAACACAAGCACCCCCGAGCATAGTCCAAGGAGAAAAAATGAAAAAGCATCGTCTTCTTATCCAGGCAGCAGCACTCGTTCTCGTCCTCTCCCTTTTCCTGGGGGTCGGCAGCGTGCAGGCCTCTACGACTCCCACTTTTTCCATCTCTGCTGTGGAAAAAGACGTCAGCGTGACCATCGTGACCAAAGATTTTCCGGCCAACAAGACCTTTAAAGTTCTGATGGGCGAAATTGGCACCCGCGCGGAAGGCGGCATTGAAGTAGCCACTTTCAACTCAGGCGAAGGCGGCGTGTTTACGGCAAAGTTCAACATCCCGGCCGCCCTTAAGGGACGGGCGCAAATCGCGATTCGCACCGAGGGGACGGATAATCCCTATTACGCTTATAACTGGTTCTGGAACGACGCCAGCGGAACCTGGCCGGAACCATATGAGCCGGATGAAGAAATCCCCGACTGCGGCTGTGGGAATATCCCGACCTTCTCGATCGTGAGCGTTGTGAAAGGTGAGGACGTCACCATCCACACCTACAACTTCCCCAGGAACGTTGAATTCACGGTATTGATGGGCAAGATGTGGACGCGCGGCATCAATGGCATCGAAGTCGCCAAACTGAATTCCGGCGAAGGCGGCAGTTTTGAAGCCACCTTTGACATCCCTGAAGAACTAGCGGATGACGAACGCGTGTCCATCCGGCTGGAAGGCACCGGCGGTTATTTTGCCTACAACTGGTTCTGGAATAATACTGGCAGCGAGGCGCCTGTCCCCCCCGTGGAAGGCTATTCCGGCTACCCTTACTTCTTCATCGAATCGGTGGAGAAGGACAGCAAAGTCACCATCAAAGCCTACAACCTGCCGGCGGATTATGAGTTCAAGGTGTTAATGGGCAAAATGTGGACACGCGGAATCGGCGGCATTCAGGTAGCGACGCTGGAAACCGGCGAAGGCGGCACGTTGACCGCCACCTACGCTATCCCTTCCGATTTAGTCGGGCTCGAGCGCATCTCGATTCGCCTTCAGGGTGATTACTACTACGCTTACAACTGGTTCTGGAACAACACGGCCTACTAAGCAGCAGCGGAAATGCGAACGGGCTGATCTCTGAAGGGACCAGCCCGTTTCTCTCTGTCTCCTCACTTTATACCATGTCAAGAATCGCCCCCGCTTTCAGCGGGTCTATGGTATGATAGCGGCTGGAGAATCATGGACAACAAAATTACAATCATCGAAGGTCCTACGCCCGATTTCAATATGATCGAGGACCCCCGGGAAGAAGGCAGCGCTTCCGCCTGGACGGTCGGCGTGTTGGAAGGACCGCTGCTTTACCGGGTCGCGACCACCAGCGTGCGCTCGTTCGACAGCCAGGCGCTCTTGGAGCGCTGCACACGCGCCTGGAAGCAGAACCAAACGATGTTCCTGGAATACCGGGATGAAATCGGGCTGAGAAAAGAAGCCCAGATTATCGCAGCGCAAGCCCTTAGCGTGGAAGAAGGCGACGTGCTGCAGCTGTGGGTCCGCAGGGATCTGGAAGAAAGCGAGCAGTCGGATGACTCCGACGAGCTTGACATCGGGGACGATGACCTCCCCGACGAGCCTCCTTTTTAAGACCATCGGCCTCTCCTTTGGGAGAGGCTTTTTTGTGTTTTTGCTGGATACCCCTTGATATAGCCTTCGGGCAGCCCGAAAGCTGCCCGAAGTTCCTTTATAGCTGTGCCCCAGGAGGGAATTGAACCCCCAACCTAGGCGTTAGGAGTGCCTTGCTCTGTCCATTTGAGCTACTGGAGCGCGCGATGATTATATCATCCGAACGGCAGCACCGTCAGCGGATTGATAAAACCGCCCATGTAGCGGATTTCAAAGTGCAGATGCGCGCCGGTGGAATTACCGGTGCTGCCGGCTGAGCCAATCTGCATGCCCTGCGAAGCCGCGCTGCCGCAGTTGACGTAAATCGCGCTCAGGTGGGCATACACGGTCACATAGCCGTTGTTGTGGTCAATAATCACCACATTACCGTAGCCGCCGTTCATCCAACCCGCGTAGACCACCACGCCGCTGTCTGCCGCGTAAATGGGCGAGCCCATCCCCGCGCCGATATCGATGGCCAGATGCCCGGACCAATAGTTGTTCCCGGAAATTGTATGGACCGCGGAAGGCCAGATGAAGTAGCCGCTGCCGCCGTAATACATCCCGCTCGTGTCGCACTGGAAGAAAGGCGAAGTTGCCACGCCGGCTGCGCCGCGCGGAATTTCAGGGATGACCCACTGCATATATTCACGCGAGCCGCCCGGGACCATCACATACTGCCCGGCTTCAATCACCGGATTGCTCAGGTCCAGGTTGTTACCCACATACAGCTTGATGTCATCCACTGTTACAGAAAACCTGGCTGCCACCTTTTCCAGCGTATCTTTGGAGGTCCACTTGTACCAGATCCCGTCGGTCGGAGGGATTTTGAGCACCTGCCCGATGGAAAGTTCATGCGGATTGTCGCTGAGGATGTCGTAATTAGACCAAAGCAGCGTTTCGGGGGAGATATCAAATTTCTGCGCGATGCCAAAAACCGAGTCGCCTTCGGTGACTGTGTATTCCACCGCGCTGGTGCGCAGACTCGTGTCAATCTCGGTATGCGGGTTTGGCTCCCGGATCAGCGCCTCGTCAGTCGGTGGAAGCGAAAACTGCGGTGTGCTTTGCAGCGCAGCTCCCTCCACGCTTTCAGCGCTCTCTGGTTCAGCGCTGACCTGCGGCAGGTTGCTTTCCGCCATGGACCTGGCGATTTTTGGCTGCCAGGCCAGCACAGAAACCAACCCTGCGCAAATCATCAGCGTTACTATCCAGGAGAGTATGCTCTTCTGGCGTAAGCCGCCCCCTTTTTGACTTGAGTTTTGTTCGCTCATCCTTCCTCTTTCGTGCTGTCCAACCGCTTAATTATCGGTCAGACCTTCAAGAAATTCCGCGTTGGTCTTGGACTTTTCCATGCGCTGCAATATTGCCTCGGTCGCTACCGCAGTATCCATGCCTGCGCCTTGCGGCGGGTTGGCAACCATCTGCAGGTACATACGGCGCATCAACCAGGACCTCTGAAGAGTCTCGCGGTCCATCAACAGTTCCTCGCGCCGGGTCGAAGACCTTTCAATATCAATCGCGGGGAAAATGCGGCGTTCCTGCAAGCGGCGGGAGAGGTGCAGTTCCATGTTGCCGGTGCCCTTAAATTCCTCGTAAACCACATCATCCAGACGCGAACCGGTATCCACCATCGCCGTGGCGATAATGGTCAGGCTGCCGCCGTCTTCCAGATTGCGCGCGGCTCCAAAGAAACGCTTGGGCGGATACAGCGCGGAGGGGTCCATACCGCCGGAAAGCGTGCGCCCGGAGGGATTGACCACCATATTATACGCGCGCGCCAGGCGCGTCAGCGAATCCATCAGAATGACCACGTCCAGACCGTTTTCAACCAGGCGCTTGGCGCGGTCCAAAGAGATTTCCGCCATGCGCACATGCGCGTTCACCGGTTCGTCAAAGGTACTGGCAATCACTTCGGCTTCCACCGAGCGGTCCATATCCGTTACTTCTTCAGGGCGTTCACCGATGAGAGACATAATCTGGCGAACTTCGGGATGGTTGATCGCGATTGCGTTGGCAATATCCTTCAGGATGGTCGTCTTGCCGGCTTTAGGCGGAGAGACAATCATGGCGCGCTGCCCGCCGCCAATCGGCGCGATCAGGTTAATCATGCGCGTGGAAAGATTCTTGGGGTCATGCTCCAGATTGAGGCGGTAGTTCGGGAAGATTGGCGTCAGCGCTTCAAAGCGCACGCGTTTGCGCGCCTCATCCGGCGAGAGTCCGTTGATGGACTCAACCTTCAGGAGTCCGTAGTGCCGTTCCGACTCACGCGGGGGGCGCACATGCCCGATGACCAGGTCGCCTGAGCGCAGATCGTAGCGGCGCAACTGCGCCTGGGACACATAAACATCCTCAGGACCAATCCGATAATTGGAACGCAGGAAACCGATGCCTTCATTCATGATT
Organism: Anaerolineaceae bacterium; assembly: GCA_035403825.1. Classification (GTDB taxonomy): domain Bacteria; phylum Chloroflexota; class Anaerolineae; order Anaerolineales; family Anaerolineaceae; genus Mesolinea. The sequence continues at coordinate 2,329 of DAONFX010000020.1, read as the reverse complement.
TCCAGGATGCCGCCGCGCATTTCCAGGCCTTCCTGTTCCGCCAGTACCTGGGCGATTTTCACGATCAGCCCTTCGCGTTTCAAGCGAATTGGCTTGGGAAAGTTCAAATCTTCCGCGATGTGCCGCAGTTCCTTAAGGGTTTTTTTATCGAGTTCAAATATATCCATCTTCACCTTCAATGTGTGGGTTACAACATAATGCCCTTGACACTTCCGTCGCGTCTATTCCGACAGCAAATTTATGGTCAATTGGGTTATCAATTTTTGGGATGATTTCATTTCAATAGTAATAAGACGGGATTTCGCTCTGTTAACGAAGAGCCAATAAACTTTCTTGTCAGGATATTCGTGATGAGTATTTATTGATTATAACAGCTTTCCAAAAACGCGCAACTTTTGTCAAGCGCTTGTACACTGCGCCCGCTCCCGCTGGGATACCCGGCGCGCAAGTCGCAGGTCGGGCTGCGTTCCTCAGAAGGATATGATCGGCAGCTACAGTTTTTCATGGGCCTTGTAGCGTCTTTCAACCCGAATCGATCGGAAGCGTTGGAGGCGCAAGCCTCCCTACGGACATGCTTTCTCGCAGCTCTGGCTGCGCCTTTCGACCCGACGCGATCGGCACCATGAAAGGCGCAAGCCTCTTGAGAACATTAATGCTATAATCGCATTTACCTGATTTGCCGTCGGAGGAAAACCATGGCGACAAGCGCCAAAACCAAATCAAAAACCAAAAAAGCACCCGCAAAGACCTCGGTGAAACGCTCAACCCGCGCCACCACGGCGCGCAAGGCTTCCTCCACTCCCCGGAAAAAGACTGCCCCGAAAACGGTCAGCCGGCAAGCGCCTGCCCGGGCTACCAGCCGCAAAGCGCAGCCCGCGCCCAGGTCCATCACAATCTCCCCGGAACGGAAAGTAGATATTACCGGCATCGGATTGATTGTCGTCGGCGTGTTGACGCTTCTCAGCCTGGTGATTGGCAATGCTGGCGTTGTTTCCAAATGGTGGTCGGACCTGCTCTACAAAGCCGCCGGCTGGGGAGCCTACGCGGCGCCCGTCATCCTGATTTTGGCAGGCGCCTGGTTCCTGCTGCGCAACCTGGAGCAATTCCCGGACCTTTCCGGCGAACGCATGATTGGCATAATTCTGGCATTCTTCAACGCGCTGGCCTGGTTCCAGCTGATCAGCCAAAGGTCGGGCGCTCCTGGCGCTTCAGGCGGGGGTGCGGCGGGCCGCTTTATCCTGGATATCCTCTCGCGCGGGTTTGGGCGCCCTGGCGCGGTAATTCTGCTTATCGCCTGGCTGCTGATCTGTCTGGTGCTGTTGGTCGATTTTTCCATGTCCGACCTGACCCTTTGGTTGGCGGAGCGTCTGAAAGATAAACCGGCGCGCTTTGCCCGCTTTATTAAATCCAAAGCCGCGGCATTGCAGGCCAAACGCGCTGGACGCTCTGAGCAAAGCTTCGACGAAGAACCCGAACAGGCAGAAACGGCGCCAGAGCCTGCCTCCCCAAAGCGGACTGCTGCGCCCTCACCCCAGACCACCCCAGGCGCCGCAGGCGGCGGGCATGCCTGGGCGCTGCCCGACCCCGAAGAAGTGCTGCTGCCCAGCCCGGCTCAGCCGCCGGACCAGGAAAATGACCAGGACCGCGCGCGCGTGATTGAAGAGACCCTACGCTCTTTCAATACACCTTCGCGTGTGGTGGAAATCCGCCGCGGGCCGGCGGTGACAATGTTCGGGGTCGAACCGGATTTTGTCGAGTCGCGCAATGGTAAAAAACGGGTGCGGGTCAGCAATATCGTCAGCCTGGCAGACGACCTTGCGCTGGCGTTGAAAGCGTCGCGCATCCGCGTGCAAGCGCCTGTTCCTGGAAGGGGTTACATCGGGATCGAAGTCCCAAACAGCCGCACGTCAATTGTATCCATGCAAGAACTGGTGGAGAGCCCCGGTTTTCGTACCAACCCCAATCCTCTCAAATTCCCACTGGGGAAAAACGTGGCCGGCCAACCCTTTACCACGGACCTGGCGGACATGCCCCACTTGCTCATCGCAGGCACCACCGGCTCCGGAAAGTCAGTGTGCGTAAACGCCATGTTGGCCTCATATCTGCTCACGCTCACTCCTGACCAAATCCGCTTTGTCTTGGTGGACCCCAAGCGCGTGGAATTGACCGGCTATAACGGCATCCCGCACTTGCTGGCGCCGGTAATCGTTGACGCGGAGAAAGTGGTCGGGGCTTTGCAGTGGATGCAGCGCGAGATGGACCTGCGCTACCGCATATTTGCCGAAGCCAACGTGCGCAATATTACCGAATATAACAACAAACAAAGCGC
>DAONFX010000019.1:0-25141 GCA_035403825.1 Anaerolineaceae bacterium | reverse complement strand
GTACCTGCTGTTCCAGCGCCGGGAGTCGTTGTCCTCCTGAGCGCGAGCGAAGGCGTAGGTTGAGTGGAGCGTCAGCGCAACCCAACAGAACGTAGACGTAGATCGGTTGGAGCGGCAGCGCAACCCGACAGAACATAGGCGTAGGTTGGGTGGAGCAGCAGCGCAACCCGACAGAACGTAGACGTAGGTTGGTTGGAACGGCAGCGCAACCCGACAGAACATAGGCGTAGGTCGGGTGGAGCGGCAGCGCAACCCGACAGAACGTAAGCGTAGATCGGGTGGAGCGGCAGCGCAACCCGACAGAACGTAGACGTAGGTCGGGTGGAGCAGCAGCGCAACCCGACAGAACGAGGTCGTAGGTTGGTTGGAGCGGCAGCGCAACCCGACAAGCTTTGGCCAGCGGGTTTGTGAAGCCGGCGTTGGGTTACGCTCCTGCGTCGCTGCACCCAACCTACAAACTTGAGCGCGGAGGTCTGCCTGCGAATGTTGGGTTACGCTCCTGCGTCGCTGCACCCAACCTACAAACTTGAGCGCGGAGGTCTGCCTGCGAATGTTGGGTTACGCTCCTGCGTCGCTGCACCCAACCTACAAACTGCACCCGGATTAAACGGCTTGCCATCCTGAGCGCGAGCGAAGGATCTGGTTCTTCCACAATAGAGGTTCTTCATTTCGGCCTGTGACCTTTAGGGTATCAGCATGACAGGCATCGGGCGGGCGCTTCGCCCCTTTCCCTGAGCAAAGCAGTTCTCCGTCGGAGTGTAGAGTACAAACCGACTTGCATCACGATCACAACGCATATCCCCCCTCTCCTCGACTTGACGCCTTGGAATTAGCGTCTATAATTCAACAACTGAAATATATGGAAGCAGAACTGTCCGCCGAAGAGAACAGCCGCACGCTGGATCTCCTTACCCAAATCGAAGCCAACCCCGACATCTCGCAAGCCAGTATGGCGGATGCGCTCGGCGTTGCCGTGGGCACCATCAACTGGTACCTCAAACGCCTGATATCCAAAGGCTATGTCAAGGTCAAACGCGCCCAGCGTAAAAAGCTGCGCTATATCATCACGCCTGAAGGCATCGCCCTGCGCGCCAGCCTGACCGTCGACTATATCCGCACCTCGTTCGACCTGTACCGCCGCGTGCGGGAACGCTCCGCCAAATGCATCGAGGAGTTGCGCCAGCACGGCTGTGACAGCGTGCGCATCCTTGGCGACGGTGAAGTGGCGGAGGTGATCCGGCTGACCTGCATTGAGCACGGCGTTGAACTGACCGAGGCGGAAGGCGCGCCTGAAATTCACATACAAGGCATTAAACTTGCACTTGTTTTTCCAGACGCGGAGGCAGCTTGCCCTCCCGCGCAGCTAATCGTCTACCGAGGGAACTATGGAACAGGAAATTAACTTTTCCGGAAAACGGATCTGCGTCACCGGCGGCGCGGGCTTTTTGGGCACGCACTTAATTGCCAACTTGCGCACAAAAGGCGCTCAGGATATTTTCATCCCCAAATATGAAGACTACGACCTGGTGAAACCGGATGATATCGCGCGCATGCTGGAAGACTCCGCGCCGGATATCCTCATCCATCTGGCGGCGCACGTGGGCGGCATCGGCGCCAACATGGCCAAGCCCGCCGAGTTCTTCTACGACAACCTGATGATGGGCGTGCAGCTGATGCACCAAGCCTGGCAGCGCGGCGTGGAAAAGTTCGTTGCCATCGGTACCATTTGCGCTTACCCTAAGTTTACGCCCATCCCGTTCAAGGAAGAGCATTTGTGGGACGGCTACCCCGAGGAGACCAACGCGCCCTACGGACTGGCCAAAAAGATGCTGCTCGTCCAGGCGCAGGCTTACCGCCAGCAGTACGGCTATAACGCGATTTTCCTGCTGCCGGTCAACCTTTACGGCCCGGGCGACAACTTCAACCCCGCCAGTTCGCACGTGATTCCCGCGCTCATTCGCAAGTGCCTGGAGGCAAAGGACCAAGGCGCCAGCGAAATCGTGGCCTGGGGCGACGGCTCTCCCACGCGCGAGTTTATCTACGTGGAAGACGCCGCGGAAGGCATCGCCCTGGCAACGCAGCGCTATAACGGCGCGGAACCGGTCAATATCGGCTCCAGCTTCGAAATCAGCATCAGAGACCTGACGGAACTCATCGCGCGTCTGACCGGCTTCGACGGCGCTATCCGCTGGGATACCAGCAAACCCAACGGCCAGCCGCGCCGCAAGCTGGATACCAACCGCGCGCGTGAATACTTTGGTTTCAGCGCGAAAACGGACTTCGAAGAGGGTTTGCGCCGCACCATCGCCTGGTACCAGGACCATAGGAGCTGAAGCGCGTGAGCGAAACCCCGGTTTCCGCCAAGATGGTTGTGCTTCGCCCTTCCAAGGGTTGGCTGGGCATCGACCTGAAAGAGCTCTGGTTTTACCGTGAGCTGATTTACTTTTTAACCTGGCGCGATATCAAAGTGCGTTATAAGCAGGCTGCCCTGGGGATTGCCTGGGCGGTGCTGCAGCCGGTGCTCACCACCGCGATTACCTCCGTGGTCTTCGGCGTGCTGCTGAAAGTGGAATCCGACGGGCTGCCCTATCCGGTTTTCGTGCTCGCGGCGCTCCTGCCCTGGCACCTTTTTCAGCTTTCCCTGCAGAAATCCAGCATCAGCCTGGTGGGCAACGCCAACCTGATTACCAAAGTGTACTTTCCGCGCGTGATAATCCCGCTTTCTTCGGTGCTGGCGGTGATGGTGGATTTTGCCATCTCGCTGGTGCTGCTTTTTATCGCCATGGCGATTTTCCACATGCCCATTACGCTCAACGCGCTCTGGCTGATACCCCTCACGCTTCTGGCGGTGTTGGCAGCGCTGTCGGTGGGCTTGTGGCTCTCCGCGCTGAACGTACAGTACCGCGACATCCAGCAGATTGTGCCTTTCCTGGTGCAAATCTGGATGTACGCCTCGCCGATTGTCTACCCTATCAGCACCATTCCGGAAGGCACGCTGCGCAGTCTGTACAGCCTGAACCCCATGGTAGGGGTGGTCCAGGGCTTCAGGTGGGCTTTGTTTGGGGGCACGCCGCCGGACTTCACGCTCATTATTTCCAGCGCGGTGGTTGTGCTGCTGCTGATTTCCGGCTTGTTCTTCTTCCGGCGCATGGAAAAAACTTTTGCGGATGTGGTGTAATGAACGCTTCTGAATACTCCATCCAGGTAAATGGCATTTCAAAGCGCTATAAAATCGGCACCGCCCAACAGCGCGCTGATACCCTGCGCGACCTCATCACCAACCAGGTACAACGAATTGGGCAAAGCTTCTCGCGCGGGGGGCGCGCCAATAAAAGCGCCGATACCATCTGGGCGCTCAAGGATGTCACATTCGACGTCCGGCAGGGGCAGGCGCTGGGCATCATCGGGCGAAACGGCGCCGGAAAAAGCACCCTGCTTAAAATCCTCTCGCGCGTAACCGACCCAACGGAGGGCTACGGCGAACTGCGCGGGCGCGTAGGTTCGCTGCTGGAAGTTGGTACCGGCTTTCATCCGGAACTGACCGGACGGGAGAACATCTTCCTCAACGGCGCGATTCTGGGTATGACCCGCAAAGAAATTCTGACCCGCTTTGACGAAATCGTCGATTTCTCGGAGGTCGGGCAGTTCATCGACACTCCGGTCAAACGTTATTCCAGCGGTATGTACTTGCGCCTGGCTTTTGCCGTGGCGGCGCATCTGGAGCCGGAAATTCTGGTTGTGGATGAAGTGCTGGCGGTCGGCGACGCGGATTTTCAGCGCAAATGCCTGGGAAAGATGGGTGATGTGGCTCAGCAGGGGCGTACCGTGCTGTTCGTGAGCCACAACATGTCTTCCATTCTGCGCCTGACCGAGGAAACCCTGGTGTTGGAGAAGGGCAAAGTGCTGCTGCGCGCGCCTTCCACGGAAGCGGTGGATTTTTACCTTAACCGCGGCCTCAGCAAGCTGGGCGAGCGCTTTTGGGAGGAGGACGAAGTGCCTGCTTCTGCCGCGCCTTTTCGCCCCCTGGCAATCCGCGTGCGCGCCAAGGACGGCGCGGTCTCGGATACCGTGCGCAGCGTGGAGCCCTTCACGATTGAAATTGAGTACACGCTGAGCGAAGACCTGACCGGTTTGCGCGTGGGCTTTTACCTGATGTCCACCCGCGGTGAGCCCATCTTCACCAGTTTCGATACCGATTCCAGTGAGCTGTTCCAGGCGTATCCCACCCGTGCCAAGGGCGCCTACACCAGCCGCTGTGTAATTCCCGCCAATACCCTGAATGAAGGCCGCTTTGTTTTGGGCATCAATGCCAGCTCTTACCATATCCGGCGCTATTTTCAGGACGAGCAAGCGCTGACCTTCTCGGTGGATGCCAGCGGCGCTCCGGGCACGCACTGGCCTGAGCCCAGACCGGGCGGCGTGCGGCCGGTGTTGGACTGGCAGATTGCGCGGGAGGAGTGAGCATGGGCGTCCGTCAGCACATGAAAAACTTCCTGGACGACCTGCCCTTTGGCGCGGATCTGTACTGGCAGCTGAGAGGGAAACGCAAACCCTGGTCGGCGCATTATGAGCTGGAGGACCTAAAAGCCGTCCTGCCTCAGGCTGTCGCGGACCTGTCCGCAGCGCGGGCGCAGCAAGGAGACCTCCCCACAGAACCTTCGTCATTGCGAACGCAGCGAAGCAATCTCCCCGCTGATCTATCCTCGTCATCCCAAGATCAGCTAAGCAATACTCAACAAGGGACACAATGTCTCCCCATTGAACAAGAGGGAGATTGCCGCAGTCGCTTACGCTCCTTCGCAATGACGGATCACCAACCCAAAAAAATCTGCCTGTTCGCCTCCCTGCACTACTGGATCGAGGAAAGCGCGCTCATTGGCCTGGCTCTGGCCGGGCAAGGGCACAGCGTGAACCTGGCTTACCTGCCCTACGCGGAATGGGATAAGGAAATCACACCCTTCGACCTGCGCCGGCAGGACCTGTACACTCGCGAGGTCTTCGCGGAAGCCAAAAACTTCCTGCGCCTCTCGCCCCTCGCGGATGAAAAAGTTTCCCCTGAACGCCTGCCCGCGGAGGCGCTGCGGGCGGTTGAGCAGGTCTCGGACTACGACACGCAGTACACCCTGCAGGTGGAAGAAACCGACCGCGGCAGCGCGCTCTACCAGCTGCGCTACGCCCGCAACTTGCAGGCGGCCGGCGCGCTGTACGCCTGGCTGAGGGCTGAAAAACCCGATGTGCTGATTGTCCCCAACGGCACCATCCTCGAGATGGGCGTGGCATACCGCGTCGCGCAGCTGCTGGGTCTGCGCGTGGTCACCTTTGAGTTTGCTGACCAGCGTGAGCGCATCTGGCTGGCGCAGGATGATGAAATCATGTCGCACGATACCAACGCCCTGTGGCAAGCGCTCGGGGGCCAAAGCCTGCCCGAAGCCGCCCGCCGCGCGATGCTGAATCTCTATGCCGCCCGCCGCAACGCCAGGCTGTGGGGCAATTTTGCCCGCCAATGGCAGCAAACCCCACTGCAAGGCGCCCGGGAAGTGCGCGACAGGCTGGGTTTGGACCGCCGCCCTGTGGCTCTGCTGGCGACCAACGTCCTGGGAGACAGCCTTACGCTCGGGCGCCAACGCATCTCGGCGACGATGGCGGACTGGATTGTGGGCACGCTGGCCTACTACACGCGCCACCCCGAAGCGCAGTTGCTGGTGCGCATCCACCCGGGCGAACTGCTGACCCACGGTACCTCTATGGTGGAAGTCATCCATGCCAAATTCCCGCAGCTGCCGGAAAATATCCACATCATCCTTCCCGGAGACAAAACCAACACCTACGACCTGGTAGAAATCGCCGATTTCGGGCTGGTCTATACCACCACCGTTGGGATGGAAATGGCGATGGCGGGGCTGCCTGTGATTGTGGCAGGCAAGACGCACTATGCCGGCAAAGGCTTTACCCTCGACCCCGAATCCTGGGAGGAGTTCGAAGATTTGCTCTCGCGCCTGCTGGCCGACCCGGCTGCCTTCCGCCTGAATCCGCGGCAGGTGGAGCAGGCCTGGCTGTACGCCTACCTGTTCTTTTTCGAATTCTCGCTGCCTTTCCCCTGGCATTTGCTCTGGCTGGCAGACGATTTTTCCGCCAGACCGCTGCGCTTCGTGCTTTCGCCTGAGGGTCAGGCGCGCTTCGCGCCGACCTTCGGGTACCTGGCGGGCGAGCCGCTGGATTGGGCTGCCCGCGGATTGGCCAGGCTGAACGAACTGCCCGCGGAAACTGAGGAGAGCGCATGACCCAACACGACGTCAAGCAGGAAATCGGACGCTTCTACAACGAGGTCGGATGGCAGCTGGAGCAGGACGGCAATTTCCAGAATGCCCAATACGAGGACTTGCGCCCGGTTTCCGCTGAGTACATCGCCCGGGCGCACGCCCGCGTGGCGAGGCACCTGCCCAAAAGCGGTCGCTACCTGCTGGACGCCGGCTCCGGACCCGTCCAATACGACGCGTACCTGCAGTACTCGGCTGGTTACGAGCGCCGGGTGTGCCTGGACCTGTCCTTCGTGGCGCTCAAGCAGGCGCGTGCCAGGCTGGGCGCGCGCGGCTGGTACGTGGTCGCGGATATTGCCAACCTGCCCTTCAAACCCGAAGCCTTCGACGGCATTGTTTCGCTGCACACCATCCACCACCTGCCGACCGATGAGAAGCCCGGCTGTTACATGGGCTTGTACGAGCGCCTGACCCCCGGCGGCAGCATGGTCACCGTGGACGGCTGGTCAGAGCACAAGCTCAGGAAGACCTGGACCTGGCTGATTCGGCTGGCAGAAAAACTGCGCCGGCAGAAATCGCCCGGGCAGGAGGAAGGCGCGCGAGCGGCAGCAGAAAGCAAACCCGCCGGCACCTACGTGGTCAAAAACAACGCTGCCTGGTTCAAAGCGGCTGTTGGCAGCCAGCTGCCCGCGCGGATATTCACATGGCGCAGCGTCAGCGTGCACTTTCTGCGCACCGTCATCCAGCCGGAATGGGGCGGCAAATTCTGGTTAAAAGTGCTTTATCGGCTGGAGGAATGCTTTCCCCGCTATTTCGGCGAGAACGGGCAGTACCCGTTAATCGTGATTAGTAAACCGAATAAAGACGCACCCGCATAACAAGGAGTCTGTATGGAATGGAACAATAAAGTGGTACTGGTCACTGGCGGAACCGGTTCCTTTGGCAAGAAACTCATCAAAATATTGGTCGAGGAATACCATCCCGTCAAAATTATCGTCTTCAGCCGGGATGAGCTCAAGCAGCACGAAATGCGCGTCAGCGGTTATAACCATCCCTCCATCCGCTATTTCATCGGGGACGTGCGCGACCGCGAACGCCTTTCGCGCGCGTTTTACGGCGTGAATATCGTCGTGCACGCGGCCGCCCTCAAGCAGGTGCCGGCTTGCGAATACAACCCGATGGAAGCGATTAAAACCAACATCCTCGGCTCCAGCAACGTGGCGGACGCCGCGATTGAGAACGGCGTAGAAAAAGTGCTCGCGCTGAGCACGGATAAGGCTGTGAACCCGATTAATCTGTACGGCGCCACCAAACTGGCAGCCGAGAAGCTGCTCATTCAAAGCAATGCCTACGCCGGCGGGCGCAGCACGCGCATCGCCTGCACCCGCTACGGCAACGTGGTCGGGTCGCGCGGCAGCGTGGTGCCGCTTTTCCTCCAGCAGCGCCCGAGCGGGCACCTGACCATCACCGACGAGCGCATGACCCGCTTCTGGATTTCGTTGGAACAGGGTGTACGCTTTGTCATTCGCTGCATCGAACAGATGCAGGGCGGCGAAGTGTTCGTTCCGAAAATCCCGAGCATGAGCATGATGGACCTCGCCAAAGCCATCGCCCCGGAAGCGCAGGTGGATATCATCGGCATCCGCCCCGGCGAAAAGCTGCACGAAACCCTGATTTCCGAGGATGAAGCCCGCACCACCGTGGAACTGCCGGATATGTTCGTCGTTCAACCGGCTTCCGCCATGTGGTTTGGACGCGCCTGGGAGAAGCAGGGCAAGCCGCTTCCGGATGGTTTTCGCTATTCCAGCAATAACAACAGCGACTGGCTGGACCTCAGCCGCATCAACGAAATGATTGCTCCGATTGAAAAGGACTTCGAGAAGGACCAATTGCCATGAAGAAACTTCTGGTAACCGGCGCGAGCGGACTGCTGGGGCTGAACCTGGCACTCAAGGCTGCTGACCTGGGCTGGGACGTGACCGGCTGGAGCGGCCGCCGCGCGTTGGCGCGCGTGCCATTCCACGCTGAACAAGTGGACCTGGCAAACCTGGAGGATATCCCTATGCGGATTGGCGCGCTTTCCCCTGATCTGGTCATTCACTGCGCCGCGCTGGCGGATATCGACAAGGCCGAACAGCACCCCGCGCTGGCGGAAAAGCTGAACGCCCTTGCTCCAGAGATTCTCGCGCAAGCGGCGCGCAGCGCAGGCGCCCGGCTCATCCACATTTCCACCGACGCGGTCTTTGACGGGCAGCGCGGCGATTACCGCGAAAGCGACGAGCCACGCCCGATTAACACTTACGCCCGCACCAAGCTGGCAGGCGAGCGCGCCGTGCTCGCGGCTTACCCTGAGGCGCTGGCGGCGCGCGTGAACTTCTACGGCTGGTCCCCCAGCGGGCAGCGCAGCCTGGCAGAATTCTTCTACACCCATCTGCGCTCCGGACAGACCGTGAACGGCTTTACCGATGTGTTTTTCTCGCCGCTGTACGTCGGGCATCTGGCTGAAATCCTGCTGAAGATAGCGGAGAAGCGCCTGGAGGGCCTGTACCACGTGTTTTGCCCGCAGGCGACCAGCAAATACGCCTTCGGGGTCAGCGTGGCGCGCCTGTTCGAGCTGGATGAGAGCCTGATTAACCCGGCAGCGCTGCAGGAATTGAAGACCGGCACACCGCGCCCGTTGAATTTGAGCATGAATACCGACAAACTGCAAGCCGCGCTGGATGAGCCTTTGCCCGGCGAGGCGGAAGGCTTGCAAGCCTTTTACGCGGATTGGCGGGCCGGCTTACCCGACCGCCTGGTCGCGGCCATTGTCTGAGTATCACGTTATCAGTGAGCTGCATAAAGGAGATACTATGGAAATTACAATCGGCAAACATACACTGGGAGAGGCGCACCCAACCTATTTCATCGCGGATATTGCCGCCAACCACGACGGCAGCCTGGACAGAGCTCTGGAGCTGATTCGGCTGTGCGCCCAAGCCGGCGCGAATGCCGCCAAATTCCAGAACTTCCGCGGCCCGAAAATCGTCTCGGATTACGGTTTCACGCATATGAACGCCCAGGTTTCGCACCAGGCGAAATGGCGCAAGAGCGTGGTGGAAGTCTATAACGACGCTTCCATCCCTTTCGAATGGACGCCCATCCTCAAGCAGGCCTGCGACGAAGCCGGCATCGAATACTTCTCCTCCCCCTACGATTTTGAGGCTGTTGATATGCTCGACCCTTTTGTGCCGGCCTACAAAATCGGCTCCGGGGATATCACCTGGCTGGAAGCTTGCCAGCGCATCGCCGGGAAAGGCAAACCGGTGCTGTTGGCAGCCGGCGCCTCGGATATCGGCGACGTGCAGCGCGCGGTGGACGCCATATTGGAGGTCAACCCCAGCTTAGTGTTGATGCAGTGCAACACCAACTATACCGCCGCGGACGGCAACTTTGATAATATCAACCTGAACGTACTCAAGACTTTCCATGCCATGTACCCGCAGCTGGTCCTGGGTCTTTCGGACCATACCCACGGGCATGCGGCGGTCTTGGGCGCGATTGCCTTGGGGGCGCGCGTGGTGGAGAAGCACTTCACGGACGATAACCTGCGGGAGGGCCCCGACCATGCCTTCGCAATGAACCCGCGCACCTGGGCCGAGATGGTGACCGCCGCCCGCCAGTTGGAACGCGCCCTGGGCAGCGGCAATAAGCATGTGGCGGATAACGAGCGCGAAACGGTTGTTATCCAGCGGCGCTGCCTGCGGGCGGCGCGTGCCATCCAGGCAGGCGAAAGTTTCACACGCGAGATGATTGACGTCTTGCGCCCCGCCCCGGCTGGCGCGATTATGCCTTACGACATCCAGGCTGTGCTTGGCACCCGCGCGCTGGTGGCGATTGAACCCGGCCAGGAGCTGCGTTGGACCATGCTCGGCGCTTGAGTGTGTTGAGGAGAGCGTAGCTTTGCGCGTTTTGTACTGCACCCGCTCCGACAGCCCGCACGACCGTCGCTTCCTGACCGCCCTCGGTCAGAGCGGTCACGAAGTGTATGCCTTGCGCCTGTTCGGCGGCACACCCCTCACCCCCAAAGGCGTGACCGAGGTACCCTGGCAGGGCCTCAGCGGGGCTCTCAGGCTCAGCGATCTGCCCGGCCAGCTGCGTCAACTTCGGCGGCTGCTGACGAACCTGAGGCCGGACCTGGTACACGCCGGACCCATCCAGGACCTGGCGTTTCTGGCTGCCCGCGCGGGTTTCCACCCGCTGCTGACCATGAGTTGGGGCTTTGACCTGATGAAAGACGCCTATCAATCGCCGCTGCGCCGTTGGCAAACACGCTACACCCTGAAGCGCTCCGATTACCTCACGCTGGACTGCCAGGCTACCGCCGACCGCGCTGCTGCTTTTGGCTTCCCAAGGGAGCGCATTTGCGTCTTCCCGTGGGGCGTGGACCTGGACTTTTTCTCCCCTCAAAACAGCGTGGTGCCCGGCAAAAGCTGGCGCGCTGCGCAGGGCTGGGAGGAGAAAACCGTGCTCTTATGCCTGCGCTCCTGGGAGCCCAATTACGGCGTGGACGTATTGGCGCGCGCTTTTGCCCGGGCGGTAAAAGAGAACCCGCAGCTGCGCCTGATTTTGCTGGGCGACGGCTCTCAGGGTCCAAAAATCCGCGCACTCCTGCGGGGCGCAGAAAATGCAGTGTATTTCGGCGGGCGCGTGGAGCTCTCCGCGCTGCCCGGCTGGTACGGCGCCGCGGACCTGTACGTCAGCCCCTCCCACGTGGACGGCTCGTCCGTTTCGCTGTTGGAAGCCATGGCCTGCGGCTTGCCCTCGATTGTTTCGGACATTCCCGCCAACCTGGAATGGATTCAGGATGGGCTGAACGGCTGGGTCTTCCCGGACGGGGACCCCGAAGCGCTCACCCGCATAATCCTGGCAGCCGCGCAGCAGGATTGGCGCGCGTACAAACTGCAGGCACGGCAGGACGCCGTGTTGAAGGCGGACTGGAACAAAGGCGTGCGCAAACTGCTCGCCTGTTACGAAGAGGCCGCCGCATTTGGAGAATCGAGAAAGCTATGAAAAAGAACATCCTCCTCCTCGTTTGCGCCCTTAGTTTGCTGGCGGCTGCCCTCGCATGCAACCTGCCGCTCAACTCGCGTTCCGAACCCGAACCAACCCCGACGCCGGACTACGGCATGATTTGGTACCAGGGCGTAGGCATGCAAATCCTGCTGCCCAATACTTACGTCGCCAGCAGCATTCAGGAAGACATGCCCGGCATCCTGGCTGCCATCCGCTCCTTTATAGGCGATGGTCCGTCCCCGCTTTCCTCCCTGGTGGACAACCTGGAGGGGAACGTCTCGTGGTGGGGGTACGACGCAGGCGCGCCCGCGGTTTCGCCGGTGCAGCTCCTGATTGTGAAGAACGAATCCCTGGAAAAGACCCCGCTCAGCCTGATCAGCACGGCGCTGCGCCTCTTTTTAGGGAAGGACGCGGAATCCCTGCAGACCAGCTCGTACACCACAGACGGGCGAGACGTCACGCGCTTCAGTTACGCGCATGAGAATACCGGCTGGCAGGCTTACATCTTTAAGGAACAGGGGCAGCTGTGGGTGGTGCTTTTCATCAGCCCGCCCGCCAACCTGGCTGCCCAGCAGGTCTATTATGAATACAGCGTCAACTCCATGCTGATTGCCCCGCTGCAGGAGACGCCCCAGCCGTAAAGGCGGTGAGCATATGACCGAACCAAAAATCCTTGCGATAATCCAGGCGCGCATGAGTTCCAGCCGCCTGCCCGGTAAGGTGCTGCGCGACCTGGGTGGGAAACCGGTGCTGGAGCGGGTTATCAGCCGCGTCAGCCGCGCGCGCCATATCAGCGGGCTGGTGGTGGCGACCACCTCGGATAGTTCCGACGACCCGATCGAGGCTTTCTGCGTCCAAAAGGGCACGCCCGTCTTTCGCGGCAGCCAGTACGACGTTTTGGACCGCTTCTACCAATGCGCGCGTCAGTACCAGGCGGATGTTATCGTGCGCATCACCGCTGACTGCCCGATGATCGACCCGCAGGAGATTGACCGCGTTATCGCGGCGTTTCTGGAAGGGGACTGCGACTTTGCCGCCAACCGCCTGCCTCCTCCTCAAAAACGCACCAGCCCGATTGGGATGGATACTGAGGTGTGCAGTTTTGCCGCGCTGGAACAAGCCTGGCAGCACGCCGCGGAAAATTTTGAACGCGAGCACGTTCTACCCTACCTGTACGACACCCCCGGGCGCTTTCGGGTGCGCCTGGTGGATACCGCGCCGGACATGGGGCAGCTGCGCTTTACCGTGGATACCGAGGAAGACCTGCAGGTTGCCCGTGCGATTTACGCTGGTTTTGGGAATTCGGATGACTTCAGCCTGGAAGATTTACTGCGTTTGAGCGCGCAAAACCCGCAGTGGCAGCACAGCCTGGCGGGCGTACAGCACAAATCTTTTTTGGATGTGGACGAACGCGCTGGCGACAAGCTTCAGGAACCAGCCTCCCCTCCCGCCGCGGACGCGGCAGAAGCGCCTGTTGCTCCTGAGGCGCCCTCCAACGCGGGCGCCTTTGCCCATGCTTCACCGCGCTGCCCTTTGTGCGGGGCCAGGCAGGCGCGCGTGCTCGAAAAGGTCAGCTCCTTTGGCTTCAGCGTGCCCTATTACCTCTGTAAAGCCTGCGGCTTCGTCTTTCAGGACGCTGCCGCCAGCAAAGCCGCTGAGCCTGCTTTCTACGCGGAAACTTACCGCAAGCTATACCAGGCAAGCGAGGAACCGACCCCCAAAGACCTGCGTCAGCAGAGCCTGCGCGCGGCGGAACAGGTGCGCTTCTTGCATTCGTGTCCGGTGAAAACCCTCGGGCGCGTGCTGGATATCGGCGCTTCGAGCGGGCGCATGCTGCTGGCGCTGCGCGAGGCCTATCAGGCGGAAGCAGTTGGCGTGGAGCCCGGGAATGCCTACCGCGCACTGGCGGAAGCAGAGGGTTTGCGCATGTACCCCTCGCTGGAGAGTTTGCTTGCCAGCCAGCCGCTGCCCTTTGACCTGGTCAGCCTGATGCACGTGCTGGAACATTTTGACGACCCGCTCGGCAGCTTGCGCCAAATCCGTGAGAAGCTGCTTTCGCCCGCGGGTTGGCTGCTGCTGGAGGTGCCGAACTTTTACGCGCACAACAGCTACGAATTAGCGCATCTCAGCTGCTTTACCCCCGCCAGCCTGAAGGAAATGCTGCGCAAAGCCGGCTATCGGGTGGTGAGCCTGCGTAAGCACGGCTACCCGCGCTCGAAGCTCTTCCCGCTCTTTCTGAATGTGCTGGCCGTACCGCTTGAGAACCCGCCCGAGCTGGCTGAAACCCGGGTGGAACGCTGTGTGCCCGTCCGCCGGAAACTTGCCATGCTGCGGCGGCGCGTACTCTCGCGGCTGCTGCCGCGCCGGGCCTGGCTGCCCCTGGAAGGATGAGCGATGCCGCTAATCACGCTTTTCAGCGCGCCCAAACCCTTTACCAATCCGCACATCGCGCTTATTCAGCGCAACGCGCTGGCATCCTGGCGGGCGCTTGGCCCGGAGGTGTCTGCAGCCCTGGTCGGGGATGAGCCCGGCATCGCGGAGGCCGCCGCCGAATTCGGCTGCACGCATTTACCGCAGGTGGCTACCAACGCCCTGGGCACGCCGTTGATCAGTTCCATCTTCGCGCTGGGCAGAAGCCTGAACGACAGCCCGTTCCTGGCGTACGTGAACGCCGATATTCTGCTCTTCCCGGACTTCCTCGACTGCACCCGGCAAGTGGGGGACGTTTTCGAGCGCTTCCTCTTGGTCGGGCGCCGCTGGGATTTGCGCGTCGAAGAGACCTTGCGTTTTGACCCGGAGGGGCAGTCCGCGCTCAGACAGAAATTGAACGCCGGGGGGCGCCTGCACGCCCGCACGGGCAGCGATTACTTCATCTTCCCGCGCGCGTGTTTCAAGCAGGTTCCCGACTTCACCGTCGGGCGCGCCGGCTGGGACAACTGGATGATTTACCAGGCCCGCGCGCAACGCTGGCCGGTGGTGGACGCCAGCGCCGACCTGCAGATTATCCATCAGGACCACGATTACAGCCACCTGCCGGACGGTCAGCGGCACTACCGCCTGCCGGAAACCGGTGAAAATGTGCGCCTTGCTGGCGGCTGGCGCACGATTTTTATGCTGGACGATGCCTCGCATCAGCTGCGCGGCGGCAAAATCAGCGCTTTCCCACTCAGCTGGAAAAAATTCTGGCGGGAGGTGCAGCATTATCCGCTGCTCAAGTGGCACAATTATGCCCTTACGCAAATCCTCTTCACCCTGTTCCATCCCAAACGCGCCTGGGGCGAGTTTTGGAAAAACCGCGCGTTTCAGAAAGCCAGCAAGGAAGCTTAAGCTATGCCCAGAATCGGCGTTAACCCCTCCCGCAGCCAGACAGTCAGCTTCAGCCCGCCGCGCGTGACCGTGGCGGTGCTTGTGTACGCGCCGCATCAGGCCGGTTACTTCCAGCATCGCATGGACGTCACCCGCCTGACGCTCGAGAGTATCCTTGCCAATACCGAGGAGCCTTACGAACTGCTGGTCTTTGATAACGGCAGCTGCCCGGAAATGGTTTCTACCCTGCAGGAGCTGTTCGCGCAAGGGAAAATCGACCGCCTGGTGCTTTCCGCGCAGAATATCGGCAAGCTGAACGCGCTCTACCGCATCGCCCGGCTGGCATCCGGCAGCGTGATTGCCTACAGCGACGACGACGTCTACCATCTGAAGGGTTGGCTGCCGGCGCACCTTGAGGTTTTGGATACCTTTCCGAACGTCGGCGCGGTGACCGGCTTCTACATCCGCCAACGCGTGGTGATGAGCTCCGACAGCACGCTTGCCTGGGCGGAAAACTCCGCCGAGGCGGTGGAACGCGGCTTGTTGATGCCGCGCAAGTGGGAAGAAGAGTACATGGATAACTCCGGGCGCACAGAAGCGCGCTACCAAAGCGAAGTTGCCGGCGTGGAGGACGTGGTTGTGTCCTATCACGGGCTCAAAGCCTGGGTCAGCGCGCACCACTTTGAGGTGCTCACGCCCAAAAAGGTGCTGCTGGAAGTCCTGGAAGAAATGCTCGCGGACGGCTGGAGCGACCAACTGATGGGCAGAATGGTTGAAATGGACGACCGCATGGACGCCAAAGGCTACTTGCGCCTGACCACCTACACGCAGACCATGCGCCTGCTGGGAAACGCCCTGGATGAAGAGGTCGCTGCCCTGGCGGCACAGGACGGCATCCGTGCCCAGGCTGCTGCCAGCCCCAGGCCGCGCTCCGGTTTGCTGACGCGTTTGGCGGCCAATCGGCGCGTGCGCAACGGTATTCAAGGCTTAATTAACTGGCTTTACGGGCTTCTGCACCAGAACGGGAGGGAATGATGCGTTTTCTCATCGTAGGTTTAGGTTCCATCGGCAGGCGGCACCTGCGCAACCTGTGCGCGCTCGGGCAGCAGGATATCCTGCTTTACCGCACGCACCGCGCCACACTGCCGGATGAAGAGCTGGACGGCCTGCCGGCTTTCACGGATTTGGCTGAAGCGCTGGCAGAAAAACCGCAAGGCGTCATCATCGCCAACCCGACCTCCGCGCACCTAAGGGCGGCGCTGCCTGCCGCTCAGGCTGGCGCGAACCTGCTGATTGAAAAGCCCGTCTCGCACACTACAGAAGGCCTGGACGAATTGAAGGAGGTTCTGACGCTCAAGCACACCCGCGCCATGGTCGGTTTCCATTTCCGCTACCACCCGGTTTTGGGAGAGCTCAGACAAATCCTGACCGAAGGCAGCCTGGGATGGACGCTTTCGGGCTGCGCCCGCTGGGGGGAGTATCTGCCCGGCTGGCACCCCTGGGAGGACTACCGGGTGTCATACGCCGCCCGCGCGGACTTGGGCGGCGGCGTGACGAATACGCTCTCACACCCTTTTGACTATCTGCGCTGGATGCTGGGGGAAGTCGTTTCGGTGCGCGCGGAAACAAGCAAGCTGAGCGACCTGGAGCTGGACGTGGAGGATAACTCCGAAGCGCTGCTGGAGTTTGCCAACGGCGCGCGTGTGTCCGTCCATCTGGATTACTATCAACAGCCGGCCAGCCATACTCTGGAATTGACCTGTGAACGCGGCAGAATCCTATGGGATAACGCCGACGGCAGCGCGCGCCTGTTGGCAGCGGACGGAGAGAGTAACCGGCAGATTATCCCGCCGGAGGGTTTTGAACGCAACGATATGTTCCTGGCGGAGATGGCGGATTTTATCCGTCTGTGCCGCGGCGAAAAATTCGAATATTGTTCGTTGGAGGACGGCATCCGCGTCCAGCAGATTGTGGAAGCGGTCCGCCAGTCCCACGCGCTGGAAGGCCGGCGCGTCAGCCTGGAGTGAGGGCGGAAGGCGCCCTGGTGGTAAAATCTAAACGGAATTTCACAGGAAAAAACAAAAAAATGGAACAAAACGTCCTGAATAAATTCGACATGAGCGGGCGGGCCGTGCTGGTGACCGGCGCGGGAGGCCTGCTGGGCAGGCAGTTCTCGCTGGCGCTGGCACAGGCCGGCGCGAGCGTGATGCTGGCAGACCTGGCGGAAAACCTGGCGCAGGGGCAGGCGCAGCATATCCGCTCTCTGGGTCTGAGCGCGGAAGCCCTGCGCGTGGATGTGATCGACCCGGACTCCACCCAGGCGATGGTGGCAAAGACCCTGGAGCGTTTTGGTCGCCTGGATGTGCTGATTAACAGCGCGGCCATGGACCCGAAATTCGACCCGCAGCACCAGAGCCAGCAGGCCGCCAACGCCTTCGAAAGCTATTCCCTCGAAAACTGGCGCAAAGCGTTGGACGTGAACCTGACCGGCATGTTCCTGGCATCCCAGGCGGCCGTAGCGCCGATGCTCGCGCAGGGGGCCGGCGTGATTGTGAATATCTGTTCGACCTACGGCCTGAACGGACCGGACCAGCGCATCTATGAGCGCCCGGATGGCAGCCGTTCTTTCAAACCGGTCTATTACTCCGTCACCAAGGCCGGGGTGCTGGGTTTTACGCGCTACCTGGCGGCGTATTACGCCGGCAAGAACATCCGTGTGAACGCGCTTACCCCCGGCGGCGTGTACAACGGGCATGACGAGCACTTCACCCAATCCTATTCCGCCAAAACCATCCTGGGGCGTATGGCGAACCTGGACGAGATGAGCGCGGCAATGCTCTTCCTGGCATCAGACGCGTCATCCTACATGACCGGCAGCAACCTGGTGGTCGATGGGGGCTGGACGGCATGGTAAAGCAGCCCGAAGTGCTGGCGCTGATCCCGGCTCGCGGGGGTTCCAAGGGCATTCCGCGCAAAAACATCCGCGAATTTGCCGGTGCTCCCCTGATTGCCTGGAGCATTGCCGCCGCTCTGCGCGCCGAGACGGTTACGCGTGTGATTGTCTCGACGGATGACGAAGAAATCGCGGCGGTGGCGCGGGAGTGGGGCGCGGAAACGCCCTTCTTGCGCCCGGCGGAATTGGCGCAGGACGATACCGCCGATTACCCCGTTTTCCGGCAAGCCCTGGACTGGCTGGCCGCGCACGAGGATTACCGCCCCGAGGTGGTCGTGCAGCTGCGCCCGACCTCACCGGTGCGCCCCCTTCATCTGGTCGACGATGCGGTCAGGCTGCTGCTCGCGCATCCCGACGCGGACTGCGTGCGTGGGGTGGTGCCTTCCGGGCAGAACCCTTATAAAATGTGGAAGATAGACGCCGAAAGCGGGCGCATGCTGCCGCTGCTGCAGGTGGAAGGCCTTGCCGAGCCGTACAACGCCCCGCGCCAGAGCCTGCCAAAAACCTACTGGCAGACCGGACACATCGACGCCATCCAGGTCAGCACGATTTTGGAAAAAGGTTCGCTCACCGGTGATGAAATTTGGCCGCTGATGATTGACCCGCGCTACACTGTGGATATTGATACGCCCGCGGATTGGGAGCGTTACGAACGCCTGCTGCAGGACCCACACATCCAGGCGGTCGACCCTCTGGTCAGCCGGCGCGCGTTTCCAGCCCGCGTACGCCTGCTGCTGATGGACTTCGACGGGGTCTTGAGCGACGATTTGGTGCTCACCGACCAGGACGGGCGCGAATCGCTGCGCTGCAGCCGCTCGGACGGCTTTGGCTTGAGCCTGCTGCGCGAAAAAACGGATATTCAGGCGGCGGTGCTTTCCCGCGAGGAAAACCCGGTGGTCAGCGCGCGCTGCCGAAAGCTCAAGCTGGAAGTTTTTCAGGGCGTCCGGCAAAAAGACCAGGCGCTGAAAGCGCTCATTCAGGCGCGCGGATGGAACCCTGCGGAAATCCTCTATCTGGGCAACGATCTGCCTGACCTGCCAGTTTTACCCCAGGTCGGCTATTTTGCTGCCCCTGCCGACGCGCATCCGGACGTATTACGGCGGGCGGATTTAATCCTTAAACATCGGGGCGGGCGCGGCGCAGTGCGCGAAATCTGCGAACGCCTGCTTTTGGAAACACACAAAACAAACCTGGAGACACTATGAACCGCGAAGTGACAATTGGAAACCGCAAGGTCGGGGACGGACATCCGGCATTTATCATTGCGGAAATCGGAATTAACCATAACGGCAGCCTGGAGTTTGCCAAGCAGATGATTTTTGCCGCGCATCAGGCCGGCGTGGACGCGGTGAAATTCCAGAAGCGCACCCCCGAACTGTGCGTACCGGAACACCAGCGCAGCCAGATGCGTGAGACCCCCTGGGGCTATATCCCCTACCTGGAATACCGCTACAAGGTGGAGTTTGGGCAGGAAGACTATGAGGAAATCGACCGCTACTGCAAAGAGCTGGGCATCGCCTGGCTGGCTTCTTCCTGGGATATCCCTTCGGTGGAGTTCATGGAACAGTTCAACCCGCCCGCGCATAAAATCCCGTCCGCTTTGCTCACCGACCACGCCCTGCTGCGTGCCTACCGCAAAACCGGACGTCCGCTAATCCTTTCCACCGGTATGTCCACCCTGGAAGAGATTAAAGCATCGGTCGCGTTGGTTGGCGAGGAAAACCTGATCCTCTGCCACACCACCAGCAGCTACCCCTGCCCTCCGGATGAACTCAATTTGCGTATGATTCAGACCCTGCGCGAAATGTTCCGCTGCCCGATTGGCTATTCCGGGCACGAGGTAGGCCTGGTGCCTTCTGCTGTGGCGGTGGCTCTGGGCGCCTGCCTGGTGGAACGCCACATCACGCTGGACCGCGCCATGTGGGGCAGCGACCAATCGGCATCCGTGGAACCGCAAGGCATTGAACGCCTGGTGAAGTATATCCGCGTTACCGAACAGGCGCTGGGGGACGGGGTCAAGCAGGTCTATGAAAGCGAAAAGTCGTCCCTGAGCAAACTGAGACGCTTCAGTCAGTAGGTATGGCAGCCAATACGCTTGTTGAACGCGCGCGCAGACGTCTGGCAATATCCCGCGCGCACCAGATTAGTGACCAGCGCACTCGCAGTATAGCTGAGCTGGTGGCGGCGCGCGCCCCGCAGCCAACAAAGGCGCCTGTAGTTTTCTTTAACGCCAGCACGCGCCTTTCCGGGGTGAGCCTGAACGCCGCCTTTGTCATGCTGGCGGGCTGGTCCCTGCGTTTGCAGGGTGTTCCGGTGGTCAATTTCGTCTGTCAGCGCGGTATGACCCAATGCGTTTTGGGCACCGACCGACGCGAGCCCCCCAAAGCCCCGCCCTGCGCGGTGTGCATGCGCCAGTCGCGCGTGCTCTACCACGGCGGCGAAAATGTCGTGTTTGAGTTTCAGCCTGATGCCGCCCTGGACGCTGCGCTGGAGAGCCTGGACCTGGCAGGCCTGAGCGCCTTTACCTGGCAGGGCATGCCCCTTGGGGAGTTGGTTTTGCCCAGCGCGCGCTGGATATTGCGCCGGCACCACCTGCACGAAGACCCCACCACGCTGCGCATCCTGCGGGAATACATCCGCTCTGCCTGGTCGGTGGGCGCGCAATTCCACAAACTGCTGGACGAGGTGCGGCCGGCCGCTGTAGTTGTTTTCAACGGGATGCAGTACCCGGAGGCGTCCGCGCGCTGGGTCGCGCGCCAGAAGGGGCTGCCGGTCTACTCGCACGAGGTCGGGCTGCGCCCCATGAGCGCATTTTTCACCCCGGGTGATGCCACGGCTTACCCGCTGGCGCTCCCGGAAGATTTTGAGCTTGACGCGGACCAAAACGCTCGTCTGGATGCTTACCTGCAGAACCGCTTTCAAGGCAACTTCATCATGGCCGGCGTCCGTTTTTGGCCGGAGATGAGCGCGCTGGACCCGGAGTTCCTGACGCTTGCCAAAGGCTTCAGGCAGATAGTGCCGGTTTTTACCAATGTCATTTTTGATACCAGTCAGCCGCACGCCAACGTTCTCTACGAGGACATGTTCACCTGGCTGGACGAAGTACTGGAAACAGCCCGGGCGCACCCGGATACGCTCTTTGTCATCCGCGCGCACCCGGACGAAGCCCGCAAAGGCAAAGCCAGCGAGGAATCGGTGGCGGAGTGGGCGGAACGCCGGCAGGTGGAGCAGCTCCCGAACGTCCGCTTCATCCGGCCGGAGACCTACATCAGCTCCTACGATTTGATTCGCATGGCCAAGTTCGTCATGATTTACAACTCGACCATCGGTTTGGAAGCGTCCATTCTTGGTGCGCTGGTGCTGGCTGCCGGACGTTCGCGCTACAGTCAGGCGGATACCGTGCGCTTTCCTGCCAGCCGGCAGGAATACCAGCGCGAGCTTGATGCGCTGCTGCTTGCGCCGGAGGCGCGCGCCCCCGAACGCTACCGCCAAAACGCCCGCCGCTTCCTGTACTACCAGCTTTACCGTTCGTCCCTGCCCTTCGATGCTTTCCTGGAAGAAGACCAGGTTTGGGCGGGTTATGTGCGCCTGAAAGACTTTGAACCGCGCGCCCTGCTGCCAGAGAACTCCCCGACGCTGCGTGCTATTTCCGAGGGATTGTTCGCAGGCGGTGATTTCCTGTTGAAGGAGGAGTAGATGAGCCTGGAAAAAATTGTTGCGCTGGTGCCCATGCGGCATGCCTCCGTGCGCGTGCCCGGCAAGAACTACCGCCCAATTGCGGGCAAACCGCTCTACCATCACATCCTGGAAACGCTGCTGGCTTGCCCGGAGATTTCGCAGGTGGTGGTGGACACGGACAGCCCGGTGATTCTGGACGGCCTGGCAAAAGACTTCCCTACGGTGGCGGCCTTGCTGCGTCCCGAGCATTTGCGCGCGGATACCATCCCCACGAATGAAATCTTGCTGCACGACACCGCCCAGGTCCCCGCCGACCTGTACTTGCAGACCCACAGCACCAACCCGCTGCTGCGCACGCAGACTGTTTCCGCGGCTATTCGCGCCCTCCGGGAGGTCTACCCGGCGTACGACTCGCTCTTTGGCGTGACGCGCTTGCAGACTCGCCTGTGGGACGAGCTTGGCAGGGCGATTAACCACAACCCGGCTGTGCTGCTGCGCACCCAGGACCTGCCGCCTGTATATGAGGAAAACTCCTGCATCTACCTGTTCACGCGCGAAACTTTGGCGCAAAGGCGCAACCGTCTGGGTGAACGCCCGCTGATGTTCGAAATCGCGGCCGAAGAAGCCTGGGATATCGACGAAGAAATCGATTTCACCATCGCGGAGGGATTGCTCCGCGCGCGAAAGGAAGCAAAATGAAAGACGTCCTGATTTCTGCCCCGTATATGCTGCCCTTCCTGCCGCGCTTCACGCCGGTGCTGGAACAATTGGGCATGCGTGTGCTACTCCCCGAGGTGCATGAGCGTCTTTCTGAGGAAGAACTGCTGGCGTATGCCGGCCGGTTTGACGGTACTATCTGTGGGGACGATCGCTATACCCGCCGCGTGATACAGGCCTGCCTGCCGCGCCTGAAAGTCATTTCCAAGTGGGGCACCGGTATCGATTCCATCGACCAGGAAGCCGCGGCGGAATTCGGTGTGAGCGTGCGCAATACGCCCAATGCCTTCACCGTCCCCGTCGCGGAGAGCGTGCTTGGGTATATGCTCAACTTCGCGCGGCACTTCAGCGCCATGGACAGCGCGATGAAAGCCGGCGAATGGCAGAAAATACCCGGCTACACGCTCAGCGAGAAAACCCTGGGCGTGGTTGGCGTGGGCAACGTGGGCAAGGCCGTCCTGCGTCGTGCCCGCGCGTTTGGGATGAAATTGCTTGGCAACGATATCATTGAAATTGCCCCGGACTTTCTACTGGAAAACAGCGTGGAAGCCGTGCCTTTGCGCGAACTGCTGGAACGGGCGGACTTCATCAGTCTGAACTGCTCGCTCACCCCTTCGTCGTACCATCTCATCAACGCGCAAACCTTGAGCCTCGTCAAGCCTGGGGCGCTGCTGATTAACACTTCGCGCGGACCTGTGGTGGAAGAACCCGCTCTGGTGCGCGCGCTGCAAGCAGGGCGGCTGGCTGGCGCGGCGCTGGATGTCTTTGAGGTGGAACCCTTGCCCGCAGACAGCCCGCTCCTGACGATGAAGAACGTCTTGCTGGCCCCGCACAATTCCAACTCCAGCCCGTTTTATTGGGAACGCGTGCACTGGAACAGCATCCGCAACCTGGCGCTGGGTCTGGACCTTCCTGTCGGGGATATCGCCAGCATCAAGGCCTTGGAAAAGCAAGCCTGAAAGGAAAAATAGCATGACCGAACAGTCACAACGCGTTGTTTTGATAACCGGCGCTGCCGGTGGGGTCGGGCAAGCTGCCGTGAACCATTTCTTCGCGCGGGGTTGGCGCGTCATCGGCGTGGACCGCAAGCCGGTATATGCCAGCTTTCCAGCCGACGGCTTGTTCATCCAGGCCGATCTCGCGCTGCCGCAAGAGGTGGAGCGGGTTTACCGTGAGGCCGCCGAATTTACCCCCAAGCTGGATGCTTTGGTCAATAACGCTGCCTTTCAGGTCACCAAGCCGATTAGCCAGACTTCGGTTGAAGAGTGGGACCAGGTGATCGCCGTCAACTTACGCTCAGCTTTCTTCGGCGCGCGCTATGGCTTTGCGCTGCTGGCTGCTGAGGGCGGCGGCGCCATCGTCAACGTGGCTTCGGTGCACGCCGTGGCAACTTCACCCAACATTGCCGCTTATGCTGCTAGCAAAGGCGGATTGGTCGCGCTCACACGGGCCATGGCGATCGAGTTTGCCCCAGCTAATATTCGCGTGAACGCTATTCTGCCGGGCGCGGTGGATACCCCCATGCTCGCGGCGGGCTTCAACCGCGGGCACTTAACCCAGGGCAGCATCGAGCAACAGAAAGCGGAGCTGGCGCGCAAAACCGTTAATGGCCGCATCGGCCAGCCACACGAGATTGCCAGCGTGATTTACTTCTTGGCTGATAACACGCAATCCAGTTATATGACTGGTCAGTCAGTGGTGGTGGATGGTGGTGCCTCTGCACGCCTGAGCACGGAGTGAGCGCATGCCCGAAAAAACAGATTTGAACCTTCCACCGCCCTTGATGGAGACCGCCCGCCGACTCTATGACGGCGCGCGCAGGCTGCCCGAACTTCCCGCGGCGTATTTGCACCCCTGGCGGCGGGAATCCATTCGCAGGCTGAGCTTGCTAAGGGACGCGCACAAAGGCGAACGCTGTTTTTTGATTGGCAACGGACCCAGCCTGAAGCGCACCGACCTCTCGCTGCTCAGGAACGAGTTCAGTTTTGGCTTCAACCGCATCTTTCTGGCGGCGGAAGAGCTGAACTTTACGCCTTCCTGCCTGGTATCCATCAATGACCTGGTCATCGAGCAATCCGCGCCGGAATTCCGCGCGCTGGAGATGCCCAAATTTTTTGCCTGGCGCTCGCACCGCTGGGTGGGCATGGATGCGCACACCCACTACCTCTACACCAGTTACACCACGCCAAAATTCGCGCGCGACGTGCGGGGGCGGGTGTGGGAAGGCGCCACCGTCACGAACGTTGCCCTGCAGTTGGCGTATTTCATGGGCTTCAGCACGGTCATTCTGGTCGGCGTGGACCACAGCTTTGCGACCCAGGGCAGGCCCAACACTACAGTGCAGTCCGAGGGAGACGACCCCAACCACTTTTCCAGCGCCTACTTCGGCAAAGGCTTCCGTTGGCAGCTGCCTGACCTGGAGACCTCGGAGCTGGCTTACCGCATGGCGCGCAAGGCTTACGAGGCGGACGGCCGGCAGGTATTGGACGCGACCATCGCAGGTAAGCTGGAGGTTTTCCCCAAGGTTGCATATGAGAGCTTGTTCGGGTAATTGCTCCCGCCCGCTTGTTCATCTGAACACTTCTTGTCCTCCTGAGCGCAGCGAAGGTCGTAGGTTGGGTGGAGCGGCAGCGCAACCCGACAAGCCTTGGCGCAGTTCCTGGCCGCAAAAGGCTATAGCCTGCTGATCTCGGAATGGTACCCGATCGAGAAATATGGCGTTCAACACAGCTGGCGGCGCTTTGCCGAGTATCCATGCCGGCTGAAGAGCGCGCGGGCCTGGGGGAACATCTTTGCCGTGCAAGAGTCGGCGCTTTACCAAGCCTTGGAACAGAGCTGCAAAGCTCCACGTAAGAAAATAAGATAAAAGCCAGTAAGAAACACCACATTCTAGCAAATCTTGTAAAATTTAAGATAAGTTCCCTTTCTCTTTGATAGAATCCATTCATTGTTTGATTCCTAAGTCCATAGAGGAGAACTTAATGCGTAAGATAGCCATGTTTCTATTTATCCTGCTCGTTGGGTCCTTGACCGCATGCCAAGCAGCTAGCCCAACCAAGCTCAACGGCGCTTCACAACAACCCGCAACTGAGGCGCCACCTCAACCCACCGCAACTCAACCGGCTGCGCCAACCCTCTCTCCAGAAGAAATAGGCAAGCAGCTGCACACTTATAT
>DAONFX010000018.1:20514-25568 GCA_035403825.1 Anaerolineaceae bacterium | reverse complement strand
GGGCGGGACCGGCGCGGCGGAGCCCTGCGAACCCCGTCAGGTCCGAGAGGAAGCAGCGGTAAGGAGGTCGCTTCGGGTGTTGCCGGCAAACCTGCCCGACCGCTTTTCATTCACCATGAACACGAAATCCACCGAAACCCCACCCGTTTGTTCCTACGAAGGCTCTGATTATCAGCGCACATTTTGGGATAGCGGCGAACGCGCCTATGAGGACGCGGTCGAACAAATCGCGCTCAGGCGCCTGCTCGTCAAACCGGGCAAGCTGCTGCTGGAGTTGGGCGCCGGCGCGGGGCGCAACACCCCGCGCTACACCGGCTTCGAACGCGTCGTCCTGCTGGATTATTCGCGCACCCAGCTGCTGCAGGCGCGCCAGCGCCTGGGCGCAGACCCGCGTTACCTGTTCGTTGCCGCCGATATCTACAAGCTGCCCTTTGTGGACGGTCTGTTCGACGGCGCCACGATGATCCGCACGCTGCACCACATGGCACAGCCCGGCCTGGCGCTCGCGAGCGTCCGGCGCGTGTTGGCTGAAAACGCCCGGTTCCTGCTGGAATTTGCCAACAAACGCAACCTCAAGGCCGTCCTGCGCTATCTCAGCGGCAGGCAGGAATGGAACCCCTTTTCGCCTGAGCAGGTTGAATTTGCTGAGCTTAACTTCGACTTTCACCCCAAAACGATCCGCCGCCTGCTGAAAGAAAACCGCTTCAGCATCGAAAAACAGCTGAATGTTTCCCAGTTTCGGGTAGCCTGGCTCAAGCGGCACGTCCCACTCAAGGCCCTGGTAGCGCTGGATTCTGCCTTGCAGTGGACCGGCGCCTTCGCGCAATACGCCCCCAGCATCTGGACGCTTGCTGCAAGCACAGGCGCTTCACCGCGCCCCGCGCAAGGCAGCTTTTTTGCCTGCCCTGTTTGCGGAAGCGCACTGTCTGAAGTTGGGCAGTCCCAAAGCTGCCCGCAGTGCGCTCACTATTGGTCTTACGCGGACGGCATTCATGAGTTCCGGATTAACCCGGAAGCCTGAGAGCCCCCCGCCCGCGCGCCGGAGCCTGCTGCTTTTGTTGGCAGGGCTCGGATTCCTCAGCGGCTGCAACCCGCCTTCTTCTGCGCTTAACCCCGCCACCGCCACTCTGATTTCAGCACGCCAGACTGAAGCGGCAGGCCTTTATCCCAGTCCAACCCCGCTTTTCGGGTCATCCCCCGCGCCTTACCAGACGCCGCCCATCCAAACCACCGCCGAACCGCTCCCCCCGCAAGCGGCGGTGTTTACCCCGACCGCCGCGCCGGACATTCCCATCCCCGAGGGCATGCGCCTGTACTACTCCCAGTCCGGGGATACTTTGGCCGCGGTGGCCAGCCATTTCCTCGCGCGCCCTTGGGAACTTCAGCAGCCCTACGCGCTGGATGAACAGGAGCTGCTGCCGGTGGGCACGCCCATCCTCGTCCCGGATAATTTCGCGGTAGAGCCTCCTTACGCGCAGCCCGCCCTGCCGGATGCCGACATCCTGTTTTCCCAGGGCAGCGGCAGCCTGGACCTGGAAGGCTGGATTGAACAGGGCGCGGGATATCTGGCGGGCTACCACCAAACCATCTCCGGGGAGCGCATGTCCGCCGCGCAGATTATCCAGCTGGTAGCAGTCGAAAATTCGATGAACCCGCGCCTGCTGCTGGCGCTGGTGGAATACCGTTCGGGCTGGCTGTTTTCCTTCCCGCAGGAGCTTGAGCAATATCAATACCCGATTGGGTATTACGCCCCCAGTGTCTCGGGCTTGTTCGACGAGCTGACGGTGACGGCGCGCCTGCTTGGTCAGGGCTATTACGGCTGGCGCCTGGGCACGCTGGACCATCTGACTTTCCGGGACGACAGCCAGGCGCCCATCCACCCGCCTTTGAATGCCGGCAGCGCGGGCATCCAAAACCTGTTCGCCGCCCTCTATACCCCCGACCTTTTCTGGGATTCGCTCTACGGTCCGCAAGGATTTTTGGCGCTCTACACCCGCCTCTTCGGGGACCCCTGGGCGCGCGCGGCCTTGCAGGGCCCTTTAATGCCAGCCGGCATCAGCCAGCCCGCGCTCAGCCTGCCATTCTTGCCCGGGCTCACCTGGAGCCTCACCTCAGGGCCGCATATCGCCTGGCAGGCCGGCACCCCGCGCGGTGCGCTGGATCTTGCCCCGCGTACAGGCCAGCGCGGCTGCTATCTCTCCTCCACCTGGGCAAGCGCTTCTGCCAAGGGTCTGGTGGTGCGCAGCCAGCGCGGCGCGCTGGCGTTGGACCTGGATGGAGACGGCGATGAGGGCACCGGCTGGGTGCTGGTCTACCTGCACCTGGCCGGGGAGGAAAGGGTGCCGCTCGGCAGCTGGGTGGAAGCCGATGCGCCGCTTGGGCACCCATCCTGCGAGGGCGGCGTTTCGACAGGCACGCACCTGCATTTTGCCCGCAAATACAACGGCGAATGGATTCCGGCGGAAGGCCCCCTGCCGCTTATCCTGGACGGCTGGCAGGCTTATGCCGGCGCATCCGGCTACGGCGGTTGGTTGATTCGGGACGGCGAAACAGTGCTCTCCAGCGCGACGCGGGACCCCATTTCTGAAATCCGGCGTGATCCGTAAATTATTGCCGAATTTCCACGGTTGCTGGCGCGCCTTCCGCCACCACCGCCGGCTTACTTTTTTTCCCAAACCAGAGGTAATACATCACGACCGAAACGATATAAAACAAAATAGTCACCCCGAAGGACGGACCAAAGCCGTAGTTCACCTGGAAATAGCCGCTGAGGGTGGGGCTGAAAGCCCAGCCGAAATTGCTCGCCATGGTGGAAAGGCTGGCCACCATCGCGCGCGATTCAGGCTCCACATGCTCCATCGTAAAGGTGGTGTAGACCGGACCGCTCATGTTCATTAGCACCAGGCGCAAATAATATGCTGCCGCCGCCACAGGGAAGAGCGGCGAAAACCCCAGCAGCGCCAGGAACGGAATGGACAGGCCTTGCGTTGCCACCACCACCTCAATCTTCCCGAAGCGCTCCGCCAAAGCCGGCGCCAGGAGCAAACCGATGCCCATCGCCAGGGAGCCCCAGGCAAACAAAACGCCGATGGATGCGTCTGAAAGCTGGTGTACGTTGCGGAAGAACACGTTCATGAAAGGCATGATCATGCCCGCCCCGATGGAGGTCAGTAGCAAAGGCAGAATCAGGCGGGTGAGCTTGCCTGGATTTCGGCGCATATACGAGAGCGGAGCGAAAGACGCGCGGTCGGAGCGCGTTCGTTCTTGCTGACGGATAAGAAAGACCGGAATGAGTGAAAATGCCACCCCGATTGTGACCAGCGCCAATGCGCCGCTGTATGCTTGCGCGCTGGTTGGCAGAGCGCCCAGGTCCTTTCCAATCCATGTAGGCAAAAAACCGCCCACCCACTCCCCAATCGAAACGGCTGTCATGCGCAGGCCGGAACTGAAACTGAACAAGTAGGTACGTTCCACTTCGCCGCTGTTTTCCATCAGGAAAGGCCCCATCGCGACGGCTGCCAGCGACTGGGCGAAGCCAATCACAATGTTCATCAGCAGGAACATGGGCAGCGAGGGGAATAGAATCATCAGCAGGATAGCCGCGCCTACCGCGCCTTGCCCTATCACAAAAGCAAGCTTCTTCCCGATGCGGTCAGCCAGATACCCGACTGGCAAAGCCACAATCAAGGTGGTCGCGCTGCGGGCGGTCACAAGGTTCCCAAGCACCGCCTCGTTGTAGCCCAGGCTGAGCACATAGAAATTGAACAGGAGCTGAAAAATCCCGATAGCAGCCCCATAGAGCATGATGCCAAGCAGGTATTTGCGCGCGTTCGGGCTGAACGCTTTTACCCGCGCGAGATAAGTGCGCAACGCGGAGCGGACCCGCCCGCCGGCAAAGGTTTTGGATACGCTCATGCTATTCTTCGCTGACAAAGCGTTTCAGCAAGTCCTGAGTGCTTTCAAAGCCCTCAAAACGGGTGGCGTAAAAGCGCTCGCCTTCGGAAGAGATGATGACGTGCACCATGCCAGCCATGCGCAGTTCCATCAGGTGGTGGTTCACCGTGGGCGGACGCAGCCGCAAAATGCGCGAAAGGTGCGCAGCCGTTTGGGGGCTGTGCGCGAGCGTGCGCAGGATGCGCAGCCGGGTAGGCTCCGCCAGCGCTTTTAGCCCGCGCAGCAGGTTATCCGGCACGATATCCCCCGGGATTAAGGCCATATCGTCGGGTCTGGAGCCAAACACGACCAGGAGGGTTTTATTGTTCAGCTCTTCAGTGAACAGGAACGGCGCGCCCCAGAAGGAGGGCGCGAGGTAGAGCTTTTGCGCGGCGGTAATCTCAGCCCAACGCACGCCGGAGGAAAGCTCTTCCAGCATCGGAATCAGCGGGAGGGTGCCGGCGCGCATTTGAGCATGCGAAAGCCCCTGCCGCAGGGCGGGCAGAATGCGCTGTTCTTCCTCAAAGAAGAAGGACTCCGCGTAAGCCTTCAGCGCGTGCAGGTATTGCTGCCCGAATTGCTCGCGCTGCGCCCAAACGCTGTAAACCAGGTCCAAGAGGGTGGGTGTCAGGTTGAGGCCGTGTCTGGCGTAATCCGCGCTGATGGTTTCCTTTTCTGCTGGGGTCCATTTCCTGCGGGGGGTCGTTCCGCAGAAGATTTCTTTTACCTCCGCAGAGGTTTCATGGTGCAGGGTCAGCGCTTCCAGGCGCTTCCCCTCCGGCAGTTCCTCCAGGGTACGCAGCACCGCGGCTGTATCCTTTGGAGCCGGCGCGGAAAAGATGAAAGGCATTGGCAAGAAATTAATCTGCCAGAAGTTATCAAGGGTCTGGCGGTCTTCGGCAGTGAGCCTGGAGCGAACGCCGGCTGCCCAGGAGGCGCGCAGCCCGAAGCGGTCCGGCTCGTAGACAGCGATCTGGCTGATAAACAGGTCATAGCCTGTGCCCAGGTCCCAATGCAGTTTGGAAAAAGTTGGTGCTGGCATCGTAACGTTTCCTGAATAGATAATTATCTCAATTATTAGCCAAATGTCTAATAAGTCAAGAGTCGGTTTTCCGCAAGCG
>DAONFX010000018.1:0-20414 GCA_035403825.1 Anaerolineaceae bacterium | reverse complement strand
GTCAAGAGTCGGTTTTCCGCAAGCGGGCCTGCCCTGAACCTCTTGAGGAAAGAAGCAAGCTTACAGCAAGGCGGTTTTTTGAGGACAGCGAAACCAAAATCATGTACAATTTAAGCGCGAACGGGAGCGAGAATGCCAAATATTCTGGACTATGTGGACTGGCGCGGGGATCTGGAGTTCCAGAGGGACCCGCTGAACGAGGTGGACAACCTGGTTTTTTCGGTGCTGTCCTATATGGATTTTGCCGGCGCGGTGCCAACCACCGAAGAAGCCGGCTCGATTTCGTTGGCGGACGCGACCGAAGCAATCAAGCAGATGCCCGAACAAGTCACCGCTCCCATCACCAGCGCGTTCTTTTCGCGCCTGCCTGCCCTTTTGGAGAAATGTGCCGGCTGCGCGCGCTACCGGGAAGCGCGCCTGTCCCACTACATTAACAAAGTTTCCTACGACGAGGCTGAACAATTTTCCGCGCTGGTTTTTTCCGTGGATGAGAAAACGCATTTCGTCGCGTTCAGCGGCACCGATGACACCCTGATTGGCTGGAAGGAAGACCTGGAAATGAGTTTCTGCGAGGTGGTGCCGGCACAGCGCAGCGCGGTAGAGTATCTTGAACTGGTTATGTCGCACCTGCCGGGCGTCTTTTATCTGGGCGGGCATTCCAAAGGCGGAAACCTGGCTGCCTTCGCCGGCGCCAACATCCCCACCGACCTGCAGCCCGGCATCCTGCGAGTGTACAACAACGACGGCCCTGGTTTTCAACGTTCCGTAATCGAAAGCCCCGGCTACCGCCGCATCGCAAACAGAATTGTTAACTTCCTGCCGCAGTCATCCGTGGTTGGCATGCTGCTGGACCAAAGCGGGCTCTACCAGGTGGTCGCCAGCACCGAAACCGGTTTCATGCAGCACAACGCTTTCTCGTGGGAAGTTATCGGTCGGAGCTTTGTGTATCGGGAAGGGCTTTCCGCCAGCAGCATAAAGTTCAACGCCGCCCTGCGCGAGTGGTTGGACAGCGTGCCTTTTGAGGAACGCGAAGAATTCATCACCGTGCTATTCACCATTCTGGAAGCGACAGGCGCCCGAACTCTAAAGGAATTTACCAAGGATAAGCTTGCAAGCGCCAAAGCGATGATTGCCTCTTTCAAGCAGCTGGAGCCAGAAACACAGGCACAGATGAAGGCCCTGCTGGAAACTTTCTTTTCCGAAATTCAAAAAACACTGCGCAGTTCCATCACGGAAAGCATCAGCAGCCTTATCACGCGCACCTTCACGCGCAAGCGCCTGCCTTCCTGAAAGTTGCGGCGGGCGCACGTTTGGATTCGTCAGCGCGAAGGAGGCCGGGGATTAAAGCAATTTCCCTTGCTGCCCGCCCAAACTGCAGGGTTTACCAATATCGCTCTCATTCCCGTAATCAGGTTATCTTTTTGTAGACAGGCAGGCGACTGCTGGCAAAGCATACAGCCCGACGCTCCGCGCGGCAGCGATGAACGGAAAAAACCGCTAAAAGCTCCCACCCGCCCGCGGAGCAGACCGTCCTGCATCTGTGATAAGATTGTCTTGAGTACTCCGCCAGCAATAAAGGATTAAACAAGAAATGAACGACAACCAGGTCTCGCAATACAGCAAAGAGGAAAAAATCGCCGGCCTGATTGACCAGATCAGCGCTTATATCGAACAGTACCACCGCGGTTCGGTGGAATTGGTCTCCATCGAGGGTGATTTGGTAAAAGTGCGCCTGGGAGGCGCCTGCGAAGGCTGCCCGCTGCTGCCGGCCACCCTAAAGGGTTGGGTCGCGGGCACTATCCGCCAGTTCTTCCCGGATGTGACAGTCGAAGCGGTCGAAAATCCCTGCTGAGCAATCCTCTCCCCCCGGGCTAAGCCTGGGCAGTCTGCATTTCTTTTTGGACGGTATTCAACAGCGTTTCTCCGCGGATTTCTTCCAGGGTGTAGCACGCCGCGCCCATCTGGTCCGCCAGTTCCTGCGCCAGCCCCTGGTCAAAGGCTTTTTTCTCCATATTAATCACCACGCTGTGGATATTCTTCCTGGAAAACAGCCCTGCAAGCTCCCGGATTTCCTCCTTGACCGGCTTTTTCCCCAAAGGCACGTTGCCCGCGCCGTCGGTGAGCACAATCAGTAACGGCTGCACATCCGGGTGCAGGATGCGCTCACGGGTAATCACCTCGTACGCCATCACCAGCCCTGCCGCCAGCGGCGTCTTGCCGCCCACCGGGATATCGGTCAGCGCCCGCTGCGCCAGCAGAACAGAGTTGGTCGGCGCGAGCACCAGCGTGGCGCGGTCTTTCTGGAAAACCACCAGCCCTACCCGGTCCCGCCGCTGGTAGGCATCGTTCAACAAGGATAGTATCGCGCCTTTGGTAGCAGCCATGCGCTCCGCCACCGCCATAGACCACGAGCCGTCCACCAGAAAGAGGATCAGATTGGCGGTCTTCTTCACGCGTACTTTTTTCTGGTAATCATTGGGGCGCACCGCGAATGCGATTTGTTCCTGCGTGCGGAGTTCGGCGCGCTCTTTCTGGAAAGGCGCGGCGGCCCGGAAGGTGGCATCGAAAGCCAGGTCGTAAGCTTTATGGGGGGAAGGGCGCGCCTGGATATAGCGCCCGCGTTTGCGGTCGGTATAGGTTTCAGAACGCCGACCCCCTTGTTTGCGCACAATTTCGTCCAGGGGAGTATCCAATGAACGGGCTTCAAAAGTCTCGCCCGGTTTGACGACAGCCCCCCC
Organism: Anaerolineaceae bacterium; assembly: GCA_035403825.1. Lineage (GTDB taxonomy): Bacteria > Chloroflexota > Anaerolineae > Anaerolineales > Anaerolineaceae > Mesolinea. The sequence continues at coordinate 17,676 of DAONFX010000018.1, read as the reverse complement.
ATCCCACCAGCGCGGGTTCAATTCGGTGAATATCTGCTGCTGCCCCTCGCCGACCGGAATCAGCGGGTCCTCCGGGTCCAGGCTTACGGGTCCATCCAGGGCGTCAGTTTTTTTTTACCTTCATCGCCCTCGGAGGGTGAGCCTTCTTCTTCGCTGGCAACCTGGCCCTTCAACTGCTCAATCCGTTCCTCCAGCGCTTCCACGCCCAGGTCGGATTTACGGAAGGGGCCGGATTTGACGCGGTGCGGCAGCGCCAGTTCGGCAGCCAGGGCGATGTCGTTCTGGTTGATGCGCGCGCGCCCGTCAAAAGCTGCCTGGGCGCGGGCAGCCTTCAGGATGACCAGGTCGGAGCGGTGCCCGTCTACCTCCATCGATGACGTCAGGTCGGCGATGACCAACAGGTCCCGGGGGGTATAAGCCACCGCGTCCACCAGTTGGCGCGCTTTCTGGATCTGGGCGGAGAGCGCCTGTTCCTGCGGCAGCCATTCCTGACGGAAACGTTCCGCGTCCTGCTCAAAAGCGACGTTGCGCTGCATGATTTCCACGCGCGAGCGCGCGTCCAGTATGCCGCGGATTTCCACCGACAGGGCGAAGCGGTCCAGCAGCTGCGGGCGCAAATCGCCTTCCTCCGGGTTCATTGTGCCCACCAGGATGAAGCGCGCGGGATGACTGAAGGAAATGCCTTCGCGTTCCACGATGTTCATGCCCATCGCGGCGGAATCGAGCAGGATATCAACCACGTGGTCGTCCAGCAGGTTTACTTCGTCAATGTAGAGCAGCCCACGGTTGGCAGCCGCCAAAACGCCGGGCTCAAAATGCCGTTCGCCCTTCTGAATGGCCCGTTCGATATCCAGGGTGCCGACCACGCGGTCCTCAGTGGCGGAAACTGGCAGGTTCACAAAAGGCGTCGGGCGCATCACGTAGGGCAGCGGCTGGTCTGAAGCGGCGTCGCGTTCAAGACATTCCGTGCACCAATGGCTGGGGTCGTACGGACTGCAGCCAAAGCGGCAGCCTTCCACCACGGGCTCTTCCGGCAGCAGCGCCGCCAATGCGCGCGCTGCAGTGGATTTGGCCGTTCCGCGTTCGCCCCGAATCAACACGCCGCCAATGCGCGGATACACTGCGTTCAGGATGAGCGCCCTGCGCATACGGTCCTGCCCGACAATCGCGGAAAACGGATAAATGACGCGTTGATTCATAGGGAATTGTTCCTTTACCTTTTTAAGTTTACCACGCGTGAATATTAAAGACAGCCTGCCCTAACGCAGGCTGTACATCCCGATGAGGCTGCCGGAGAAATCCGCCCCCTCCCGCCGCGCTGTTTTTAAGCGTCGCGGCGTTCCAGAATGTGCGTGACAGCGGTGGAACCGGTGCCAGCCAGTGACTGTATCATCCCAAAACGGGCATGCGCCACCTGGCTTCCGCCGGCTTCCCCGCGCAGCTGCAGGCAGGCTTCCACGGCCTGGTAGACGCCGGCCGCGCCAATCGGGTTGCCGCGCGCCTTATGCCCGCCCAGCGTGGCCACCGGCAGGGAGCCGGTCAAAAGCAGGCTGCCGTCGCTGGCCAGTTTCCAGCCCTGCCCGCGCCGGGCAAAGCCGGCCGCCTCCAGAGAGAGGATAGCGTGCAGGGTGGTGATATCGGAATACTCAAAAAAGTCCACATCCGCCAGGCTGATGCCGGCTTTCAGGCAGGCGCGCTGGACCGAGACCGCCGCCGCCTCAAAAAACAGCGGGTCCTGCCGGTCGTGCAGCGCCAGCCGGTCCACCACCAGGCTGGAACCTGCCAGACGCACCGGCGCGTGCGCCAGGCCTTTCGGCAGCAGCTCCGCGCGGGTAAGCACCACCGCGGCCGCGCCGTCTCCCAGCGGAGCGATATCGTACAGGTTGAACGGGTCGTTCACCAGCCCGGATTTGAGGTAGCTTTCGGGTTTAATGGCTTTGGGATACATCGCGTGCGGATTATTGACCGCGTTGGCATGCGCGATGACCGGAAAAGCAGCTGAAGCCTCACGCGGGAATTGATTTTCGTGCAGGTAGCGCTGCATCAGCAGCGCGGCCTGACCTACAGGCGTTTGCCCCTCATTAGCCTCAAAATCCGCGTCCAGGTTGCGCGTGCTCAGGGATTCGATGTCGCTGCCGAGCACGTCCGTGGCTTTTTCCACGCCCACCGCTGCCGCGACGTCCACCATGCCTGAGGCGACTGCGATATAGGCCATGCGCAGCGCCGCCCCGCCGGAGGCGTCAGCCGCCTCCACCGTGGTGCCTTCGGCGCCTTTCAAACCAGCCCACTCACACAGGAGCGCGCCGAGATTGGCCTGATGCGAGGCACTGGCAGCCAGCATGTTGCCAATGTACAGCGCCTGCGGAGCTAGTCCGCCGGCATCCTGGCGGGCGGCTTGTATTGCGCGCACGCCCAAATCCCGCAGGGAGACGTCCCATAATTCGCCCACATCGGTCTGCCCGATGCCCGCGATGACAATATCCTGTCTGTTCGCGTTCATCACAGACCTACCGGACGACAATCTCGCCGCGGAAGCGCACATAGGTGGCGTAATCGATTTCCGTGCGGCGGGCTATGTAATCCTGCGTGAGAAGCGCCTTGCCGCGCCGTTCCAGGATGGGTTCGCGCACGCGCAGGATAAAGGAATCCGAACCCGCTCCCGAGCCGTAGGAGGTCATCAAAATCAGGTCCCCCGGTCGGGCGGCATCCAGCACCGCGCTCAAGCCAATCAGGGACGCACCGGCGTAAGTGTTGCCAATCACCGGTGAAAGCAGCCCGGTCTTGATTTGTTCCGGACTGAAGCCGAGCTCTTTGCCAGCGCGCTGCGGGAACTTGGTATTCGGCTGGTGAAAAACCGCGTAAGTAAAATCTGCCGGCTTTAATCCGGATGCTTCCATAATCGTCCGGGAAGCGGTTAGCAGGTGTTGAAAGTAAGCGGGTTCGCCGGTAAAGCGCTGCCCGTGCTCCGGATAGACCGCGTGCGCCCGGCGCCAGAAGTCCGGCGTATCGGAGACGTACGAGTAAGCGGCTTCCACGGATGCCAGCGACTCATCCGCCGGACCGAAAATATAGGCCGCCCCGCCTGAGGCGGCGGTGTACTCCAACGCGTCGCCGGGCTTGCCTTGGGCGGTGTCCATCCCTATCGCCAGCGCGTACCGGCCCATCCCCGAGCCGACCATGGCCATCGCCGCCACCATCGCTTCGGAGCCGGCTTTACAGGCAAATTCCCAGTCCCCCGCCTGGATGTTGACTGAAGCGCCGATGGCTTCCGCCACGATGGTGCCGCTGGGTTTCACCGCGTACGGGTGCGATTCGGAGCCCACCCAGACGGCGCGCAGTTCCGCCGGGTCAATGCCGGCGCGCTTGAGCGCGTTGCGGGCGGCTTCCACCGACATGGTGATAACGTCCTCGTCTAAACCGGCGACGGCCTTTTCGATGACCGGCAGCCCCTCATCGCCCGCGCTCCAAATGCGCGCGATTTCTTTGGCGGGCAAGCGGTAGCGCGGTACGTACGCGCCGTAACCAATGATGCCAACCTGCCGGTCCGGTTTCAGCAGCAACGCTGACTTATCCTGTTGATGCGTGTGTTCAGTCATGCTTGTTCTTTCTCCAGTCGTCCAGGATCTCCCTGGCACGTTCAATTCGAATATTCCCTTCGCGCGCAAGCTGGGCAGCCAGACGGCCAGCCTCTTCGGGGCTGGCGCCCGCTGAGAGCGCCACCTGCCGGGCATGCAGGCGCATATGCCCGCGCTGGATGCCCTCAGTCGCCAGTGCTCGCAGCGCCGCCAGGTTTTGCGCCAAACCCACCGCCGCGGTAATCCCGGCCAGTTCGCCCGCGCTGCGCGCGTTAATTAGCCTCAGGTTCGCGCGGGCTGTCGGGTGGCTTTGGGTGGAGCCGCCGGTGATGCCCAGCGCCAACGGCAGTTCCAGCGCGCCGCAAAGCTCGCCTTGCGTGCCTTTGCTCCAGGTGGAGAGGCTGGTATACGTCCCCGCGCGGGCAGCATAGCTGTGCGCGCCAGCTTCCACCCCGCGCCAATCGTTGCCCGTCGCGATGACCACCGCGTCCACGCCGTTCATGATGCCTTTATTGTGCGTGGCTGCCCGGTAAGGGTCAACAGCGGCAAAAGCCCAGGCTTCCAGGATGCCATCGCGCACCTGTTCGCCTGTGTAGCGGTCAAACGCCAGCGCTGCGGAGGGGATGCGAACTTCCGCGCGCGCCAACCGGCGGTCCGCCAGGTTGGAGAGGATGCGCACATGCGCCCGCCCGCCGGTAAGCTGTTCCAGCGGTCCCGCCAGCGCTTCCGCGGCGGAGTTTACCGCGTTGGCGCCCATGACGTCGCGCACATCATAAATCAGATGCACAACCAGGAAAGGACCAATCGCGGAGTTCTCAATCCGCCGCACCTGCAGGTCCCGCGCGCCGCCGCCCAGGCCTTCGATGGTTGGATGCAGGCCTTTCAAGCAAGTGAGCAGTTCGGTTTTGTGCGCCAGAATCGCGGCTTGCGCGGCGTCCATGTCCTGGATATCCAGCAGCTGGATTTGTGCAATCATCTCGGGCGCGCCAGCCCAGGCGAAGAAACCCCCGCCCGCCTGCGCCAACCTGGCCATGAACGACACGCCCGCCAGGATGGAGGGCTCTTCCACCGCCATCGGCACCAAAACCTTGCGCCCGTTAACGAGAAAGTTCTGGGCAATGCCCAGGGGCAGCGCGAACACCCCGACCGCGTTTTCGATCATGTGGTCGGCCCGTTCAGCGCTCAGGCCCCCCTGCGGGGACCAGGCATGGATGTCCTCCGCGCTCAACTGCGCCTGGCTTTGCAGCCACTCCCGGCGCTCCGTCAGGCTCATCTGGTAGAACTTTTTGGGTTCCAAAGTTATTCTGCTCCACTCATAGACCCGACACTTTGCCAGGCTCCAGTATTGTTTATCATCCAGGGTCTCTAAAAAACTATCAGGCTTGCAATAATCTGCCGGTTTGAATGAAATTCTACTGCGTTGGCGCTGGATTCGACAGCAAAGCTTAGGCGTCCGGGTGAATCGCCAGTTGAAGTGGATATACTTCAGGAACTTAGTGAAGATAAAGGACTGAATTATGTCGAACCAAAATTCTGAGACGATTTTTGATGCAGTCATCATCGGCGGCGGACCTGCCGGTTCCACAGCCGGGATTTACACGGCTCGCGCCAACCTGAGCACGCTCATCCTGGATAAGGGACTGACCACCGGAGCGCTGGGCACCACCAGCAAAATTGCCAACTTCCCGGGGATCCCCGGCGAAATCGCCGGCGCCGAGCTGCTGCGCACGATCCGCCAGCAGGCGGAAAGCTTCGGCGTGAAGTACGTGAACGACAAAGCCATCGGAGCCGACCTCTCGGCTGACCCAAAATTGGTGTTCGGGAACTTCGGGGTGTACTCAGCGAGAGCCGTTGTCATTGCCACCGGTTCCATGGGCAGAAGCAACCTGATTGCAGGGGAAGCGGAATTGCTGGGCAGGGGCGTTTCGTACTGTGCGGTGTGCGACGCGGCCTTTTTCAGGCAAGCCGTGGTGGCAGTGGCGGGCAAGAGCGACGAAGCCGTGGAGGAAGCGCTGTATCTGAGCCGCTTTGCGAGCAAGGTCTACCTCTTTTGCCCGGCACCCGAACTCTCCGCCCCGGCGGAATTGCTGCAGGAAATGCGTGCCAACCCCAAAATTGAGCTGCTCACCGGCGCCACCCTGCGCGAGATTTACGGCGGGGAACGCGTGGAGGGCGTGCGCTACGCCCAGCGCGGCAGCGAAAGCGAACAAGACCTGCCGCTGAACGGGGTTTTCATCTATCTGCAAGGCGGAGTGCCAATCACTGACTTCCTGCAGGGGCAGCTGGAAACCAACCCGGGCGGCTGCCTGAGGGTGGACCGCGAATTTCAGACTTCAAAACCAGGCGTGTTTGCCGTGGGAGATGTGCTTTGTCAGCATATCAAACAGGCAGTCATCGCAGCTTCAGACGGCGCCACAGCGGGCATCGCGGTAGAAAAATACCTGCGCGGGCGCGCCAAGATGGGCGTCGACTGGAAGTAATCCCAGAGCAGCCTGCCTAACCAGGCCCACTCTTGGTACAATAGCTCTCATGCCGCACGTTATCCCTGAGGATTTGAACAAAGCCGCCATCCGGGGCGAGCCTTCGCGCGTCTGGCGCGCCGGGCAGCAGCGCCGCCTGGATATGCTTTTGAAGGCCGCCGGCGAGCTCGTAAAAGGACGCGTGTTGGTGGACGGCTGCGGCGTGGGCACCTACCTGAGCCGCCTGGCTCCCATCTGCGGGCAGACGCTTGGGCTGGATATTGAATTCCCGCGCGTGCAAGACAGCCGCGCTTTTTCCCGCCTGGTGGTGTGCGGAGCGGGCGAATCCCTGCCCTTTGAGACCGGCAGCATCGACCTGGTATTCAGCCACGAAGTCCTGGAACACGTTCAGGATGACCAGGCTGCCGTCGCGGAGATGGTGCGCGTGCTCAAACCGGGCGGGCGGGTGGTGCTGTTTTGCCCCAACCGCGGTTACCCTTTCGAAACCCACGGGGTTTACTGGCGCGGGCGCTATCATTTCGGCAATATCCCGCTGGTAAACTACCTGCCGCGCCGCTGGCGGGATAAACTCGCCCCACACGTGGAAATCTACACCCGCCGGGACCTGGCGCGGCTGTTCCGCGGCCAGCCAGTCCGGATTATTGAGAAGCGCACCATTTTCGGGGCATATGACAATATCATTGAGCGCCGTCCCAGGCTGGGGCGCGCGCTGCGGGGCCTGCTGCAGCAGCTGGAAAAAACACCGCTTCAGCGCCTGGGTCTTTCCCACTTCTGGATTGTCGAAAAGACAGTCTGACCCCCTAATCCCGCCGTAAAATCCGGCCGCTTTTGGGGTACAGCCGCACCGTCAGGTTTGCGTGCGCGTCAGTCCAAAACGCTTCCCCTGGTGTAAGCAAATCACGGAAACCTTTGCCCTCAAAGCCGGCGAGCGGAACGCTGATATCCACGGTTGCGTCAGCATTATTCACCAGCACCAAAACATCCTCCCCCGCGGTGTGGCGGGAAAACGCGAACTGGTCCGCCGCGACCAGCCTTTGAACGTAGGCGCCCTCGCGCAGCGCCGGGCTATTTTTACGGATTAGGGCAAGCTTTTGAATCCAGGCGAAGAGCTCAGGCTGCGGCGCGGTTTTTGCCAGCGCATGGGGCTTAAATTCCGGACGCAAATTCCAATCATCGCGGCTTTTCACACCCGCCAAGCCGAATTCGCTGCCGTAATAGACCGAGGGCACCCCGGGCGCGCTGAAAAGCACCACATGCAAGGGGGTCAGCGCGGCCGGCTCCCGAAGCTGGCTGGCAATGCGCGTTACGTCATGATTATCCACAAAGCTGTTCAGCTCCAGGCCCTGGTAAATCCCCTGGGCGCCAAACTGGCGGTTCAGGCTGTACGCCAGCTCGAAGTAGTTGTGTTCATTATGCGCGGAGTACAAGCCTTTGTAGAGCTCGTAATTGGTGGTGCTGTGCAGGGTTTGTTCGTTCGCCCACTGGCGGTAATCCCCATGAATGACCTCGCCCATCAGCCACAGCCCGGGCTTGAGCTGCTCGCTAAACTCCCGTAAGGCCCGCAGAAACGCAAAATTCAGCGCGTCCGCCGCGTCCAGGCGGATGCCGTCGATGCCGAATTCTTCCACCCACATCCGCACTGCCCCAAACAGGTGTTCGCGCACAGCCGGGTTCTCCAGGTTGAGCTTGGGGAGGGAGAAGTGTCCGTTCCAGGCATCGTAAGAAAAGGGGTCCCCAAAGGGGCTGCGCTGGTCAAAGCGCACGTTCGCGTACCAATCCCGGAAAGCGGAAGCCGCGCCGCGCGTTTGCAGGTCGCGGAAAGCCCAAAAATCCCGGCCGGTATGGTTGAACACGCCATCCAACACCAGGCGCATGCCGCGTGCGCGCAGGTCCCTGCCAAGTTCCGCCAGGTCGGCGCGCGTACCCAGCCGGCGGTCCACTTCATAATAGTTGGCGGTGTCGTAGCCGTGGGTGCCGGATTCGAACACCGGCCCGAGGAAGAGCGTATCCGCGCCCAGAGACTGGATATGGTCCAGCCAGCCGTGGATTTGGCAGAGCCTCGATACCGGCGCGCTGGAAAAGTCATTGGTCCTTGGCGCGCCGCAGGCGCCCAGGGGGAAGAGGTGATAAAGGAAATTGCTGCTGTTAATGTTGGTCATGGTTGCTCCGTGATTATACCGTACGGTATAGTGATACAGGTAAAAAAATAAGCCCTGAGGCGCCCTCACGAGAAGATACCGTGCATGAACTGATGGCGGGCCTGGTAAATCAGCTCGTCGTCCAGTTCGCGTTCGCGTGCCAGCGCGTCGCTGGCGTAGGCGTTAATCATGCCCAGCAGGGTGGTCGTGTAGCCGGATGATCTGCCGCGCATATTGCCGTGGTCGGCTTCCGCCTGCGCGAACATGGCCTGGATTGGCTCGCGCTGGCGCTTGACCCAGGGCAAGACCAGCTCGTAGCTCTCGCTCTTTAAGGGCGCGTACTGCATGGAAAATTGCAGGCGGTAGAAGACCGGGTTTTCCTGTGCGAAAGAGAAATACGCGCGCATAACCCTTTCCAGGTTGAGCGTCAGGTCGTGCTGGTAGCGGCTGGCCTCCTTCAAGCGCTCCAGAAAGGGCTGAAAGTTCCCGGAGAGAATGGCTTCCATCAAGCCTCGCTTGCTCTTGAAGTAGTGGTACATGGTCGGCTTGCTCACGCCAGCCGCGTCGCAGATTTCCAATGTGCCGGTAGCCTCGTATCCAAACGCGGCAAAAAACGACAGGGCGGTCTCGAGGATTGTCGTGCGGTTGTTCATCGCCGCAGAGTATACCGCTCGGTATAGTATCTGTCAAGGGCAAACCCGCGCGTGATAAGATTGTTGTGCGGAAGTATGCCCCCGCGCGGCGGCGTCTTCGGGTCAAGTCCTTTTGCTGAGAAAACAGGAGCTTACGGAAAGCATGCGCACAAAACAGGTTGTGGTCGTCCCCTGGCAGCCGGAATGGCCGGCGCGCTTCGAGGAAATCGCGGCAGCGCTTCTGCCTGCGCTCGAGGGGCTCATCTGCGCCGTCGAACACGTCGGCAGCACTTCCGTGCCCGGGCTGGCGGCCAAGCCCATCATCGATATCGACATCATTATCCCGGACCTTTCAGCGTTCCCGCGGGTTCGGGGCGCGCTGGCCGCTTTAGGCTACCGTCACGAAGGCGACCTGGGCATCCCCGGCCGGGAAGCTTTCAAATATGACGGCAAGCCGGAACTGATGGCGCATCATCTCTACGTTTGCACGCGTGATGCGGCCGAACTGCGCCGGCACCTGGCCTTGCGGGACTACCTGTGCGCGCACCCGCAAGACCGCGAGCGCTACGCGCAGGTCAAGCTTGCTGCCGCCGCGCGGTACCCCACCGATATTGACGCCTACATCGAAGAGAAGTCCGCCATCATCCAGGAGATTTACTCCAGATGCGGGCTCGAGCCGGAGCCTGAAGCCTGAAGAGGCCGCTGTGAACACACGCGCTGTTCCACCCGCCCGCCATCCATTACGAATTCGGCTCCCCGCTTTCGCGCCCGTCAAGAGCGGGACGAGCGCGCTCGATTTCCGGGTCGGATTGCTGCAAGTCGAAGAATCTGCGGTTGTTCGCGCGCGCGCTCAGCCTGGATATAATGGGAGCAAGCGCGCTGGAACAAAACCAGCGCTGGCTGCGGGAATGCCTGATTGAACCTGGAGAGGAGCGTTTTAGCCTTGGATAACATCTCAAAATTCACCGGAAAAGGCGCTGTCTACCAGCAGTACCGCCCGGATTACGCCGCAGAAGCCCTGCGCTACCTGAAGGAAAAGCTGGGCATCGGCCCAGGCGCGGCAGTCGCGGACGTGGGTTCGGGCACCGGCATCTTCACGCGCCAGCTGCTGCTCCTGGGTGCGCGAGTGTACGCGGTGGAGCCAAACTCCGATATGCGCGCCGAAGCAGAGCGTCAACTGGCTGATTTCCCGGGCTTTTACTCCGTCGCCGGACGCGATTCCAACACGACTTTGCCCGACCAGAGCGTAAACTTGGTCAGCGCCGCCCAAGCCTTCCATTGGTTCGAGCCGGCATTGTTCCGGGAGGAATGCCGGCGCATCCTGGAGCCGGGCGGGAAGGTGCTGCTGGTTTGGAACCAACGCGACCAATCCAGCCCGGTCAACCAGGTCAGCAAGGCTATCTTCGCGGAGTACTGCCCGGACTTTAAGGGCTTCAGCGGCGGGATGAGCCAGCGCGACGCGCGCATCGAGGGCTTCTTCCCACATGGATATGCGCTGCTGCAGTTCACTTACCCCATCTACTACACCCGGGAAGGGTACATCGGCCGCTGCCTGTCCGCTTCGTATGCCATCCTGCCGGAGGACCCGCGTTATGAACCGTTCGTGGCGGCGCTGGGTCAGGTTTTTGACCGCTTCCAACAGGACGGAAAGCTGCTGCTACCCAATACAACCGTTTTTCACATCGGCAGCGTCGCTTAGCCGGGCACGAATCGGAAAGGATGGATTAATGGAGCTTGAAATTATCCCGCTCAGCCCTGAATCAGGACCAGAATTTTGCGCTTTTTTCGACCATCTGGATTACAGCTATAAACCGGACTGGCGCGGCTGCTACTGCCAGTTCTACCACAGCACCTGCGATGAAGCTGGCTGGCAGGCGCGCAGCCCCGGGCAAAACCGCGCGGACGCGCTGGCGCGCATCGCACGGGGAGAAATGCGCGGCTATCTGGCTTATGCGGATGGCGAGTGCGTCGGTTGGTGCAACGCCAACGCTTTGGCCGCGCTTCCGCGCTTTGCAGGGAGCCCCGAGCTGGCCCAGTTTGACGATAAGACCGGCGTGGTGATCTGCTTTGTCATCCGCCCGGATTTTCGCGGCAGGGGCGCGGCGCGCCAGCTCATCCGCGCGGCGGTGGAAGGCTTCCGTCGGGAAGGTTTCGCGCGCGTTTTGGGGCTGCCCTTCGAATGGAAAGAGCACCCCGAACTGCAATACCACGGCACCCGGGCGATGTTCGCGGACGCCGGCTTTTCGCGGGTGAACACGGACGCGCAGCGCCCTTTGATGGTTTTAGATTTGTCAGAGGAAAAAAGCTAAGCCGGCTGCAGGCGCTGCTGGCAATCCTCAAGCTTGCCCGTCCGCGCTGCCGCCTTTCAGGATTTCTTTTTCCACGACCGGTAGAGAGTCGATTAACGCGCGGGCTTCGGCTTTCACTTCGGGCGGCGTGCTGGGGGAGTATTGGATCAGCTTGACCAGCTCAAAGGCTTTTTTGAGCGTATCCTTGACCTGCGCGGTGTAGCTGAAGTAATCCCAGCCAGCCGAGTCCGGAACGGGGATCTCGCGGGCCTGGCGGATAAACTCACGGGCTTTGGCGATGCGGGCGGTGGGGGTTAGGGCTTTTGACATAGGCAGATAATCTTCCCGGGTTGAGCGAAACGCAAAAAGAAAAATTGTTAATTTATCTCTTCAAAACATGAAGGAATCAGAAAAAACCATTAATTTTAAACTTTTTACCCGTATTCATATTATAATTGCAAAAGCAGCGGATATTCATTATCCAACCTCGGATTTGGTAAAAAAATCCGAAAGAACCCTTCAACGTTATGATTTTGATTCAGGAGGAAAGTTGTGAAAAAGCTATTAATCCTCAGTCTGACCGTTGTTTTGCTGAGTCTGGCAGCCTGCGGTGGTTCCGGAGTTGCCGGCGGCACGTCGTCGTATCAGTCCACGCTAACCGCCTTGGAAAGTGAAAATGCAAGCAAAGAAACCGCTCTTCAGGCTGAGATTGCCAGTTTGAAGGCTCAAGTGACTGACCTGCAAAATCAGCAGCAATCGCTCAAGGATGAACGCGATGCAGCCGTGGAGAAAGCGGACAAGTATTATTCCATGTTCATCGTGGAAAACGCGGACGATGAGGGCGATTACATTTTTTGCGAGCAGGCATTTGAGACGTCCTTTGGGTATGCCGATAAAGTTTCCATGCGCATGGAATTGATTAAGTATCTCGCCAATCTGCGGGGCTACAATCCTGAAGCAATGTCCTCTGAACACCAGACCATTTGGAGCAACGCGGATGACATCATCGTCCGGGTGAACGGCGGGGGTTACATGTTCCCGTTCCTGGTGCGCTTCGGGGACGGCGGCCTGGGGAATCTGGACGCAGTCTATGACCTGACAAACGGCTGCTATGTGGACTTCCCATACCTGGAGGCGCAGTTCCTGTCAGTGAGATAAGGCAGCTCATTTGGAAGCAAACCCGCCTGGAAGTCACTTCCATGCTCGATGCAGCAATCGGAGCACAGCGTGCCAGCGGGTTTTCTTTTTTCCGGAATCCTGCCTCAGATTTGTTCGTGCAGGATCTATTACGGAACCGCTGCAGTCTGGAGGTTTATTTGGAAAGCGCGACTGTCAGCTCCAGCTTTCAAGCCTGAAGCTCTTGACACCCGCCCTTTTCCGCCTATAATTATGCCCAATCAATCATTTAAAGACTTTGACGAGGACTAGTAGCCGCAGAACCGGTGGCACAGAGAGCAGGACCAGCTGAAAACCTGCCCACACGACCGCGACGAATGGACCTCCGAGTTGCCGGGCGAACGCGCTGCCAGTAGCCCGTGCCGGAGCTGCCGCCGTTATCCAGGCAAGGATATCGCGTTTTTCGCCGTATCCGAAAAGAGTGAGGCTGGCTTTCCGTTGTGTTCATCACCGGAAATTTTTCTTAAAAAGACAGCCTAAGCTGGGTGGCACCGCGGATTTTTCACACATCCGTCCCTGAGAGGGATGGGTGTGTTTTTGATTAACCGGAAAAGGAGCGCGCGTGAACCAGCATCATGATCCATTTACCAGACAAGCCGCAATATTCTGCCACGCCGCCCACGAGGTCCGCCCCCGACGTTCAGCTTCTTTCCATGCCGCCGGAACGCCCACCCGCAAACCAGACTCAAGCCGTGGATTAAACGCGAATTCGCGCAAGCCTTTCGCGCCGCACAAACTGCATCATTCCAATACAAAGGAGAACTGATCATGTCTGACCAAAACAACAAGAAACGCTTTGACCTGGACGAAAATGAGATTCCACGCTTTTGGTACAACATCAACGCCGACAGCCCGGTGGCGCCCGCGCCGGTCTTTGACCCCGCCACCAAGGAGCCTATCAGCCTGGAAGCGCTGCTCAAGCTCTTCCCGATGCCCCTGATTGAGCAGGAAGCCAGCCTGGAACGCTTCATCCCCATCCCGGACGAGGTGCGCGAAGCCTACAAGCTCTACCGCCCCACCCCGCTCATCCGCGCCACCCGGCTGGAAAAAGCTTTGCAGACCCCCGCGCATATTTATTACAAATACGAAGGCGCCTCGCCCGCAGGCAGCCACAAGCTCAACTCCGCCATCCCGCAGGCGTACTTCAACAAAATCAGCGGCACGAGAGCCATGACCACCGAGACCGGCGCCGGGCAGTGGGGTTCCGCGCTGGCGATGGCCGGAGAGATGTTCGGCATCAGCGTGGAAGTCTACATGGTGAACGCCTCTTACCTGGCCAAACCCTACCGCCGCATTCTCATGCAGACCTACGGCGCGCAGATTTTCCCCAGCCCGTCCGAGCACACGAAAATTGGGCGGGGTTACCTGTCAAAGAACCCCAATCACCCCGGTTCGCTCGGCATCGCCATCTCCGAGGCCGTGGAAGTGGCAGCCGAATCCAACGGCGAGAAAAAGTACGGGCTTGGCTCCGTGCTGAACCACGTGCTGCTGCACCAGACGGTCATTGGTGAAGAAGCGCTGAAGCAGATGGACCTGGCCGGCGAATATCCGGACGTGGTCATCGGCTGCGTCGGCGGCGGCTCCAACTTCTCCGGGCTCAGCTTCCCGTTCCTGCGCGCCAACCTGCGGGACGGCCGCAAGACCCGCTTTGTCGCAGTCGAGCCAACCTCCACCCCTTCGCTAACGCGCGGCGTGTACGGCTTTGACTACGGCGACAGCTTCGGGATTGTGCCGATCTTGAAAATGTACACGCTCGGCAGCGACTTCATCCCCGACCCCATTCACGCCGGCGGCTTGCGCTACCACGGCATGTCCCCGATCGTTAGCGCGCTGTATCACGCCGGCCTGCTGGAAGCGGTGGCGGTCGGTCAGCGCGACGTGTTCGCGGCGGCGGTCCAGTTCGCCCGCGCGGAAGGCATCCTGCCCGCGCCGGAGTCCGCGCACGCGATTCTCGCGGCTGTCAACGAGGCAATTGACGCGCGTGACAAGAACGAAAAGCGCGTAATCCTGTTCAACCTTTCCGGTCACGGCTTCCTGGACCTCTCGGCCTATGACCAATACCTGCACAACGGGATGATCAGCGGGAGCGTTCCGGAAGCTCAGTTGGAAGGTCTGGCGGAGCGCCTGCCCAAGGTGAAGATGCCGTAACTCAACCATGCTCCGAAAAAGCGAGGTTGAGCCCAACCGTACTTATTTGTTTGATAGGGCAGGAGCGCTTCATGCGTCAAGCGTTGAACCGAAACATTAGCGCTCTCCAGACTATGCAGCCCGATAATACGCAACTCATCGGCCAGGCGGGTCCATTTCCTTTTGCACGGCCCGCCGGCCGACTCAGCCTTTGACACGAATAATCCAAAGTCGAAGCCAGAAACTTGTTGTGCGAAAAATTGGTGGAAAACAATCCGCTCTACCAATACACGTTTATAATGCACTGTAAGCCGGAGGAAAAATCCTTTTTCCGGAAAACTACAGAGTGAACCCATTGGTCAGGAGAAAGTTGGATGGAGGAACCACAAGCAAAGCACCAATTACAACCAGCCTCCACACCCACAGAAAGCAAGGCCAAAGGCATTCGGATTCTCCTCCTCATCCTGGCAATCGCGGCGTTTTTTCTCTTTGCCATCCCAAACGCAAAAGCTTCCGATGACCTGGCGATGGTCCAGGTCTTTGAGCCAGATGAGAGCGCTCTGTTTCCGGTTATTATGAATATGGCGCGGCCCAAAGGTGACTTTGTCATATTCGTAAAACAGTTCATCGTCTATGAGCGCTACAACAAAGGCTTCCCGTTTTACGGTCCCTCCGCGCTTATCCTTTTGCTGCTGCGCGGGCTGGGCTTGGGCGATAATATCCCTGTAAACTTTCTGGCACTGCGTCAGCTAGTCAGCGTCCTGCCAATGCTGTGCGGTCTGCTGCTGCTGGTCTGGCTGCAGGACCGCTTCCGGACCTACCGTTCCGTGCTGCTCTTTCTGTTCCTGCTCATCACGCCGGCTGTCGTCCAAAACGGCTTTTGGTGGCACCCGGACGGCCTTACTATCCTGCTTTCCGCCCTGGTCCTCATCCTCCTTTTCAAAGACCAGCTCAGCTTCGGGAAGTACTTCAATTGGGCAGCAGCGGCCTGCGGAGCGCTGACAGCCGCCAAAACGGTGGGCGTATTCTTTTTCCTCACCATTGCCGCGCTGCTCGTTTGGGGGCTGGTAGAAAAACGCGTGACTCCGGGCAAAGTAGTTTTTCTGGGCTTCAGGTTCATAGCCATCATGGGCGCCGCGTTCTTGGTCAGCAACCCCTTCCTGTTCTCTGAATGGGGGCGGGCAGGCTATCTAAGCATGATGCGCGCGCAAATGTCCTCCTTAAGCTCCGGGTACGGCGTCGTCTACGCCAAAGGCATCTCCGCAGCCTGGCCTGTGATGAAGGAAAATTTCGGCAGCGCGCTCTTCCTACTGGCCAGCCTGGGGATATGCGTGTATGGAATTGCCGCCAATAAGGCCCGCTTGCTGAACGTCCTCATCCTTACCTGGTTTATTCCGCTCAGCCTGTATGTGACCGTCTTCAGCCACTTCAAGTACCAATACTGGCTGCCGGTGGCCTTGCCCTTGTTCTCCTGTTGGATTCTGGTGTTCCCTGAAAAAATTCGCGGATTCACGCCAAAAGACTGGCGCGGCGCCGTTCGGATTGGCCTTGCGCTGCTATTTCTGGCGCAATTCTTCAGCTTCGCGCTGCAGAGCCAGAGCATGTTCTCCGCCCGCGTACACCGCGCTGAAAATAACCCCTATATCCAATTTTCCAACACCGTCGCGGAAAAGCTTGCTCCGGTTCGGGGCGTGCCCTTGCGCGTGTACTTCGATTACCGCCTTTACGTCCCCGATACGCCCGGATGGAAGCTCAGCACAACCTACGTCCCGCTCAGCTACGCGCAAATCGCCGCGGGTGATTTCGATATTCTCCTGCTGGCGGCTCAGCGCGTGCGCGATTACCTCAGCCCGGAAGCGGAAGGGGTGGACCCCGCGCTCTTCGCCGAAAGCCAGCACTTCTACCGGGACGTAGAACAGAGGACTATAGAGGGCTTTACTTTTCTGGGCGGGGATAACGCCGGCCTGATTTTCATCCGGCAGGGGCTTTGCGCGCAGTATTTCCCGGGCCTGCCTTGCGAGTGAGACTGTTAACTTAACGAGGAATCATGAACACCGAACCAAAGAAGTTTGACCGCGTCCTTACCGATTTCATTCTTAGAAATCTGAACCTGTTTTTTATTGTGGGGATTTCTTTGCTGACGCTGGTCATTCGCAACGAGTTCCGCGGCTGGCAGTCCGGGGACTATCTACAGCACCTTCTTCCCTGGGCGAAATACCTCGAAGCGCACGGCGGCTTCGCCGGCATCGCTTCCGGCCCGCCCAACTGCAACTACCCGGTGACCTATCAGTACATCCTGGCATTCCTGACTTACCTGCCCGGTTCTTACCTTGCCAAGATCAAAGTGGTTTCGGTCTTCTTCGATTTTGTCAGCGCCGCCTTTGTGATGCTCATTGTCCGGGAAATTGGCGGCTACGCCAAAAAGAGCTTTGTCCCCTGGCTGGCCTATGCGCTCGCGCTGCTGATCCCCACGCCAATCCTGAACAGCGCGGCCTGGGGGCAGTCCGATTCGATCTACACCGCTTTCCTGGTGATTTCGCTCTACTTCCTCATCCGGGAAAAGTACCCGCTGGCATTCATCGCCTTCAGCCTGGCGTTTTCGTTCAAGCTGCAAGCGGTCTTCTTCTTCCCGGTATTGCTCCTGCTCTATCTGAAAAACCGTAAGTTCAGCCTCCTGCACTTCCTGATTATCCCGGCTGTCATTGCTGTGCTCAGCCTGCCCGCGATTATCATTGGCAAGCCGCTGGCGGAAATCTTCGGCGTATATATCGGTCAGGCCCAGTCGTATCCAAAGACAACCTTGAATTTTCCCAATATGTATTTCTTCCTGCCGGATTTGCACTGGCAGTTCGCTGTCCCCGGGATTCTGCTGACCATCGCGCTGATCCTGACCCTCTATTACGTGCTCCTAAAACGAGAGCGCGTTGTGCTCGCGGGCGGGACGCTGCTCGAAGTCAGCCTGTTGACCGTGATGATTTGCGCCTACTGCCTGCCCTCAATGCACCAGCGCTACCTCTTCACTGGGGATATCCTGGCGGTGATATACCTCTTTACCCGCAAAGAACGCGCCTATATCCCCCTGGTCATCTGGCTCATCAGCGTCAACGGCTACCTGTGGTACCTCTATGGTTTTGGCCCGCTGGTGGAGCAGCGCTACCTGGCAATGGCGTATTTGTGGATCATGGTGCTCATCGCCCGCGATCTGGTCTTCAGGCCGCTGAACCCACCCCAAAGCTTGAAAGAGGACAACCCGCCCAATT
>DAONFX010000017.1:9685-25622 GCA_035403825.1 Anaerolineaceae bacterium | reverse complement strand
CCACAAGACCAGAAAAAACTATTTTTGGGTCATCCTGATTACCTCTGCCTGCATGCACCTCTTCCTTCTGACAACCGTCTAAACGCAATTCAGGCGAAAATACAGCAAAATTTTTCTTTTTGGACAGAATAAGCTATAATAAAAGGATATTATTCTTCTCGCCTCGCAAGGTCAGTAAGCCATGGTAGAGATTGAAAACATCACCGAAATTAGACCGCGCGTCCTGGGTGAGTTCCATGTGGAGCAGTTTGTCCCCCGGACGGAAGCTATCGCGCGCGCCTGGGAATGGGGCAAACAAGTGCACGGCGGGCAGCTGCGCCTCTCCGGTGAGCCTTACTTTGAAACGCACTGCGGCTGGGTAGCCGGCTTTGTAGACAACCTGGTCCACAAAGAATCCTGGACCATTGCTGCCCTCCTGCACGACACCATCGAAGACACCGGCGAAAGCCTTGACAAGATAAAATCGCTTTTCCCGGCTGATTTAGGCGAGGAAATCGCCCATATCATTGACGGCGTAACCAAAATGAGCAACCCGCGCGACGGCAGTACCCGGGAACTGGAAACGCTGCGAAAAATTGCCATGTTCCGCGACCCCGCAGTTTTTGTGGTCAAGCTGGCGGATAAAAGCCATAACTTAATGACGCTGCAATTCATGTCTGCGGCCAAACAATGCCAGAAAGCCAGCGAAGCAATCCGCTCCTACGGCAAGCTGGCAGGCATCCTCAATTGCTACCGTTGGCGCCGCTGGATCGAGGATATGGCTTTCCCCTATGCTGAGCCTGAATCCTATGACACTGTAAAAACCAAGATCGACCGGGACCCGCGCCTGAACCTGAATTTCATCCGCTATTACCTCGGCGAGCTCGGGCGTTTGATGGACGCGGAAAGCCTGGACGGCGCAGTCCGCTTTACGGTGAACGGTTATTGGCAGTCCTGGGACAAGCTTCAGCGCATGGCGCGCGCCCGCCGCACTTCCCTCGATGATTTTTCCGCGGTAAACGACATCGTCAGCTTTCGGATGATTGTGCGGGATAACGACGAAGCAGCCTGTTACAGGCTGCTTTCTCGTGTGAATCGCTACTTCAGTAAAAACCTGGACCAGGACCGCTTTGACGATTACATCGCCTCCCCACAGAACGGTTACCGCGCCCTCCAGGTGACCACCTGGCAGCCGGGCGTTGGCGCAGTGGAAGTGGCTATCGCCACTGAAGAAATGGAAGGCGAAAACACTTGGGGCGTCATCTATGCCGTGAACAACAATAAAGACATCAGCAAATACCGTCCGGTCCAAATCCTCACGCCTTACGGCGGCACGCGCTTCTTACAGGAAGGCGGCACAGTGCTGGACGGCGTCGCCGCGATTCAGGAGTTCTACCTGGACAAAATCAGCAAAGTTTTGGTAAACGGACAGGAACGCCACCTTTACGACACGCTTTCCCCGGGGGATGTGGTAGAAGTCATCAGCACCGGCCCTCACCAGGTGCCAAAACCGGAGTGGTTGGACCACTGCGACGTTTCCACAGCCCGCCGCCTGCGCATCGTCCTGGCACGGGTGGCGCTCAAAGAAGCCAGCCAAAAAAGCAAAGCCCTCATTCATCCCCTGTTGGCGAAGCGCGGCATTCTGGCGCTGGAGGATGTTTCCGCGCTGGCGCACAACCGCGTCGAGCAGCTGCTGGGATTAATGGCCTGCGCCAGTCTGGATGACCTGTATTCTGCCGTTGGCGGAGGGTCAATCTCGCTTGCGCAGCTCGAAAATGCGTTGGATCTGGTTGGCATCTCCCGCGTCGGGTTGGGATGGATTACTGTGGAAATTTCAGGCTCGAACACCGCCAACCGGCCGGGCGCGCTGGCGTACTTTGCCAGCCTGGTTTCTGAAGCGGACGGGAACATCATCCGTACGGTGCACACCACGGCTGAAGACGGAAGTTTTTATTTGCGCCTGCTGCTCACGGGCATCTCAGAAGATGGAAAACAAAAGCTTTCGGAATCATTTGCCCGCAGCCGTTTCCCCCTGGATCGGGTAGAAATCGTCTGAGCTCCTTCTTTATGAATTTGATATGCGTTTGACTTCCTGCCCCATGGCAGGTTCTTTTTGCCCGGCGCTGTGTTAAAATACGCCTGTTGTGCCAAACGCGCTGCATTGGATTTGACCCTGAGCGCGCAAGTGCAAACACCTATCCTCGACTGCATGAGAAGCGATGAAATCATTTAGAAAACACGCCTTTACAATATCCCTCCTTCTATCCCTGCTTTCCTTCTTCGCTTTGCTGCTACCGCAAACGGCGGCAGCCCGCGCGGTGAACCCCCAGGGGATTGGTCCGGAAGCGGCCAACCCGACGGAAGACCTGAGCAGCGCAAAAGTGCACGGATATTACTTCTACTCCAACACGTGCAGCCACTGCCTTGATATCCTGACGAATATACTGGAACCCTTGCAAGCTGAGAACCCCGGGCAAATCGACATGCGTCTGCTCGAACTCGGGAATCCAGAGTACTATCGTGCACTGCTAGCCGTGGAAGAAGCATACCAGGTGAAACCCGAAGCGCGCGGCCTTCCTACCGTGGTCCTGGGGGACCAAATTTTCCTCGGTGAAGCCCAGAACAAAGAACATCTGGCGGAGGCGATTCAGGCAGGGATCGCGGGCAGCGGCCTCGCTTTTCCGGAAATCCCGGGGGTCGACCCCAAACTGATGCTCTCGGTAACGCCGGCGAATACCGCCGGGGAACTTGAAGCCTGTACGACTTCCAACCCGGAAGCCTGCCAGGTGGACACTCCGATTTACGCCGCGTATTTCTATCAGGTCGGCTGCAAAGAATGCAACCGCGCCGACGCAGATATCAATTATCTGCGCGGTCTCTATCCGCAGCTTGTGGTGGAAGAATTGAATATCTACGATAACACACCGCTCGCGAACTGGATGGCGGAACGGGCCGGCCGCAGCGCTGACCTGAAGGTACCAGCGCTTTTTATCGGGGATCAGGCCTGGATTGGCGAGGGTGAAATTACGACACAAAACCTCGAACCGGTCCTGCAGGTCTTGAGCGCATCCGGTTCACCCCGCTTTTGGGACGCGTTCGACGAAAAACAAGCCGCTGGTGCGCTCAATGAGCGCTTCCAGTCCGCAGGCTGGGTGGCGGTCTTGCTGGCCGGGTTGGTGGACGGCCTGAACCCTTGCGCCTTTGCTACCATCGTATTCTTCATCTCTTACCTCACTCTCAGCGGAAAGAAAGGCAAAGAGGTGATATTCACCGGCATCAGTTTCACCTTCGGCGTGTTTCTCACCTACTTGTTGGTTGGGTTGGGTTTCTACAAGGTGCTCGACCTTATCAAAGGCGCTCTGGCAGTCATCAGCACGGTTGTATACGCGCTAACCGCGCTATTATGTCTGGTGCTGGCGGCGCTCAGCATCAAGGATTTTTTCACAGCCCGCAAAGGCGAGCTGGAAGATATGGCGCTCAACCTGCCTAAAGCGCTGCGCAAACGGATTAACGCGACCGTTCATGGCACGAAAAAAATCGGCAGTTACGCGCTGGGCGCCTTTGTCAGCGGCGCGCTCATCTCGCTGCTGGAACTGGCATGCACAGGCCAGATTTACCTTCCGACCATCATCTTCATGAGCAGCGTACCGGAACTGCGCGGCAAAGCTATTGGCTACCTGCTGCTCTACAACCTGATGTTCATCATCCCGCTGATTATCGTTTTCATCCTGGCATATTACGGTACGACCTCCAAGCAGCTCTCCGCATTCCTCAAGAAACATGCCGCGGCGGTCAAGCTGGGTATGGCAGCCGTGTTCCTCACACTCGCCGCCTGGCTCATTCTCACCCTGTTGAATTAACAAAGAAGACCTGGGCTTCCCAGGTCTTTTCATTGTATCGGCCGCTCACCTGGTATTCCCAACGCGTTTTACCAGTTTTGCCCAGGTGCTGATGAGGTGCACGTAACTGCCTGAAAGGCGCGTCTTTTGCTGAGAGCTGCGCAGAGCCGTCCGCAGTTCATCCGCGGTGTGAAACTCAGGCAGCTGCAGCACCGCTCTGCCAAGCTCAAAAACGCTGTGCGCGTCTGAACCAACCATTTCCGGGATGCCAAATTCGCGCGCGAATGCCCGCGCCTGTTGGTTAAATGCGCTTTCCACGCAGCGGGCGTTAAACACTTCAATGCCGTCCAGCAGGGGTACGAGGCTTTCCAGGGTTCCCTTTTCCCATCGGGAGCCGCGGTAAGGGTCAAAGGGATGCGCCACACTGATAAAGGCGTTTTGCGCCCGCAGACGGCGCACAACTTCTGCTGGTTCCAAGCCTGCCGGGATTTCCTCGCTCAGGAAGTAAGCCAAAATCTCTCCCTGGGTTGTCTGGATTTCCTCGCCGACGATGACCTGGTCGGGAGCCATTTCATGCGCCTTTAGCGCGCCTGCCAGCCGGTTGTGGTCTGTCACCGCCACTTTATCGATGCCCTTTTGCCGACAAGCCTGAAGCAGCGCCTCAATGCGCATCAGACTATCCGGAGAGAAACGGGTATGGCAGTGAAATTCAGCGCTAAGAAAACTTGCGTTCATTCGAGGTATATTCTGGGAAGTCTGTCCGCTAATCCGCACACAACCTCGTAGTTAATCGTGGACCAGCGCCCGGCCACCTCATCCACGCTGATGGTCTCCCCGGCTTGTGTGCCAATCAACACCACTTCATCCCCGGCTTTTGCGTCCGGAACCCTATCCAACTGCAGCATGCACTGGTCCATGCAAACGCGGCCGACCACCCTCACGCGTTTGCCGCCGACCAGGACCTCCTGGTTGTCAATGCGCCTGAACCCGTCGCCGTACCCGATTGGCATCACGCCGATGCGTTCGTTGCCGGTCGTAACGTATTGAGAGCCGTAGCTGATGCCGCTGCCCGCCGGGTAGCCGCGCACCGAAATCAGGCGGGCTTTCCACGTGAGCGCGGGTTTAAAAGCCGAACCCAGCGGCGTAAGCGCCGAAGGCGCCATGCCAAAAATCGCATCGCCCGGGCGCACGAGGTCATACCAGGCTTCGGGGAAGTTAAAGACCGCTGCCGAGTTTGCGGCGTGAACAACCTGGGGTTTCAGCTCAGAGCTTTCCAAGCGCGCAAGCAGGTCATTGAAAATGCGGATTTGCTTGTAGGTGTAGTCGGACTGTGGTTCATCCGCCTGGGCAAAGTGCGTAAAGATGCCTTCGACGCTGATTGGCCCACCGCGCAGTTCCCTCAGAAAGTCCGGTACATCTTCGGGAAGCATACCCAGCCTGCCCATACCGGTTTCCACTTTCACATGCGCTTTGAGGATGCCGCCGTTTATACGCGCAAACTCAAGATAGCTGCGCGTCAGGTCCGGGTCAAACAGCGAAACGACGATTTGCTGGTCAATGGCTTCGGGGATTTTGGAAGGCGGCGTGTAGCCCAGCACCAGCAGCTTGCAGGAGATGCCTGCCCGTCGCAGAGCCAGGGCTTCTTCGATGCGGGCAACGCCGCACCAGGTGGCCCCGCCCTGCACAGCAGCCTGCGCGGCCGGACGCGCGCCGTGCCCATAACCGTTGGCTTTGATAACCGCCATCACTTCCACCTTTGTCAGGTCTTTAATCCTGGCAACATTGTTGCGAATGGCGTTCAGGTCTATTTCTAACCAGGTTGAGTAACTATTGATATCCACAGGGGGTAAGTATAATCCCCTAAAAAGAAGCTAACAAGCCAAAAAAAGCCAAAAAAAGCGCGCGGAAGAGCAGCAGGATAAGATTCTGAAATAGCAAAATCGAAATATCCTCATTAAGATGAAGACCTATGAAATCAGCATTCGATTTCTCCAGGCTTTTTTCGCAAAGGAATGAGAATACCCTGACACACAATGCTATGGCAGCCTTTCCCCACTTACTCCCTTTCCCAGCGAAAGAAATAGATTCTATGATCCTGCTTCACTTTCGCTGGGACGGGGAATTAATCTTTGATTCCAGCAAACATTTTTCCTTTCTCCAGCGGCTTGACCGAGGCGAAAGAGAGCCGGTTGCCGCTGGGGATGGGTCGGGGTTTGGGCAACGGTGAAAAAATCTGGAAAGGAAGAAATAAGAGGCTTAGTTTCGAGGAAAAACCCGTCCTGACGACTTCACCCACGAATTAGGGCATTTCTATTGAGCCTTGACAAGCCAAAATTAACACGATTGACTTTGAACCGGGGAATATCAGGTAAAATTCCAGAGAATTGCGAGATTCCGATGGAAAACGAAGTTTTGAATCGATTATCAAGCCAGCGTGGCAAACGCGGTGACGAAGAGAATATTCGCCTTGCCGAGGCAATCGCGTCTTCCATGGATGCAGAAGCCGTGCGGGAACTCGTCACGGCGCTGCCAAAAGCCCCGGCAGCCCTCTCCAGCGATATCCTTAAGACGCTTTATGAGACAGGCAAACGCCAACCTGCGCTGATTTCTCCATACGCTGAAGTGTTTCTGAAGCTGCTGCGTGCAAAAAACAATCGCCTGGTTTGGGGCGGCATGATCGCCTTGGAATCCATTGCTGCAATCCGGGCGGACGAGCTCTTCCCGCAAGTGCCGCTTTTCCAGGAAAGCGTCCAAACCGGGTCCGTAATCACCCGGGATGCAGGGATTGGCGCGCTTTCCGGTATTGCCGCCGCAAATCCGCAATACGCGCTGGCAATCATGCCTTTCCTTTTGGACCATCTGCGCACTTGCCGTCCCGCAAGCGTGGCGCAGCATGCTGAAAAAATATCCGCGTGTGTTTCCCCTGCGTATGCCGGGACTTTCGCGGAAGTTCTCCAAGCCCGACTTCCTGATCTGAGCGAACCCCAGGCTCGGCGGGTGAACAAACTTCTCAAGAACATCACGAAAGAAGCCAAATGACTCCTTTTACCTGGACGCTCGACGGTACGGATGGGAACGCCCGCGCCGGCACCTTTACCACCCCTCACGGCGCGCTCAACACGCCTGTTTTCGCGCCGGTAGGCACCCAGGCAACCGTGAAGGCGCTCACGCCCGCGCAGGTGGAAGAATTAGGCGCGCAAATGGTGCTCGCGAACACCTACCACCTTTTTCTGCGCCCGGGGGATGAACTGGTGGCGGAAATGGGCGGCCTGCACCGCTTCATGCAATGGAACAGACCCATTCTGACGGACTCGGGCGGTTATCAGGTCTTTTCCCTGACTCGGACCCGTAAAATTGACGAGGATGGGGTTACATTCAAGTCCCATATCGACGGTTCGTTAAAGCGCCTCAGCCCCGAAATATCTATGCGCATCCAGGAAAACCTCGGCGCGGACATCATCATGGCTTTCGACGAATGCGCCGTGCCCACCGATTACGATTACTCCCGCCTCGCGATGCGCCGCACCCACGCCTGGGCCAGGCGCTGCCTGGAAGCGAAACGGCGGGATGACCAGGCGCTGTTCGGGATTGTGCAGGGCGGTGTATTCACCGATTTGCGCGCGGAATCCGCCCGGGAAATCAGCGCGCTGGGTTTTCCAGGGTATGCCATCGGCGGGCTCTCGGTCGGGGAATCCAAGACGGAAATGTACCGCACCATCACGGAAGTGAACAGCATCCTGCCGGCGGATAAACCGCGCTACCTGATGGGCGTAGGCACGCCGGAAGACCTGATTGAAGGCGTGCGGCGCGGCGTGGACATTTTTGACTGTGTGCTGCCCACCCGCCTGGCGCGCCACAACAGCGCGATGACCATGCGCGGGCGGCTGAACCTGATGAACGCCGGCTTCGCCCGCGATGAGCGTCCGATTGACCCCGATTGCGGCTGCTACACCTGCCGGCATTTCAGCCGGGCCTACCTGCGCCACCTGGTGAATGCGAAGGAAATGCTGGCCGCCACGCTGCTTTCCATCCACAACCTGCACACGCTCGTGCAGCTTTCCCGGGACATGCGCAGCGCCATTCTGGCTGAAAATTTTGAGCAATTCGCCCGGGAAAAACTGGCACAGCTAAATACGAAGGAGACGGAAAAATGACAGTCATTCAAGCGCTAATCCTCGGCATTGTGCAGGGTCTGACGGAATTCCTGCCGGTCTCTTCCTCAGCGCACCTCGTTTTGGTGCCCTTCCTGCTGAATTGGAAGCTCGACCCGACCCAGGCTTTTGTTTTTGACGTGCTTGTTCAGCTTGGCACCTTAGCCGCGGTCATCGCTTACTTCTGGAAAGACTTGTTGGCTATCCTCAAAGCCTGGGCTGCCGGCATCCGCGCGCGCCAGCCCTTCGCGGAGGCAGACAGCCGGCTCGGGTGGCTCGTCATCCTGGCGACCATACCAGCCGGTTTAGCGGGTCTGCTGCTTAAGGATAAGGTGGAGGCGGCTTTTTCCGACCCGATGCTCACCGCCGTAATGCTCTTCATCACCGCCGTGCTGCTCACGCTGAGTGAGGTGTTCTCCAAAAAGACGCGTGAAACCGCTCAGCTAAGCTGGCTGGACAGCTTTATTATCGGCGTCTTTCAGGCCGTCGCAATCTTTCCCGGGATCTCGCGCTCCGGGGCTACCATTTCCGGCGCTCTTTTCCGCGGGCTCAAACGTCAGGATGCCGCGCGCTTCTCGTTCCTGCTGGCAATCCCGATTATGACTGCCGCGGGTGTGTTGGCGCTCAAGGACCTTCTCGCCGTGCCCGGCCTGGCGGCATTTCTGCCTGTGGTGCTGCTCGGCGGTATCGTCGCCGGGTTGGTCGGGTATTTTGTCATCCGCTGGTTCCTGACGTTCCTGAAGACGCGCAACATGCTGCCCTTCGCATTGTACTGCGCGCTGGTTGCTGTGGCCGTCTTGCTCGTTATGGGAATTCGTTGAAAAAGCGCCGCTTTCGCTTCCCCGGAACTACGCCTTGGGATGGCTCGCCCGGAAGACGCCAATAGACTTATGGATATAAATGCCGCCGTTCTGGTCAATCTTGCGCTGGAAGAAAGCGGTCATATCCCCGATTTGGTCTTTACAGAACCAGATTTGACCGGTAGGGGTGCTGAACACGTACTCCGCCAATGGCTCGGCGTCCGTTACCCACAAATCGCTTACGTAAGGGATTAACTCCACACTGCCGAAATATTGTTCCAGCTGCTCGCGCCCGTTTTCCAGGCTGAAGGGGCGGCTCATTGCGGTTTCGGTCTCAAAGCGCGGCTCGAATTCGCGCAACAAGACGTCCAGCTCCGCCATGTGCCTTGCGCCGTTGGTGGCGGCAATCAACCTGCCCCCACGCCGGAGCACTCTAGCGGCTTCCTGGATAGCCCGGGCGGGTGATGGCACATGGTACAGCATGTGGTTAGCCATCACCACATCAAAAACCTGTTCGGGGAATGCCAGCGTTTGCGCTTCCTGAATCAAGAAAGCAGCCCGGCCTGCTGTCGCCAGCACGTGCCGTGCTTCTTTCACCATCCCCAGCGATAAATCGGATAATATCAGCCGGGCGCCTTCAGGCAGGCGGCTGAAGGTGGTTTGCCACTGCGCGGCGGGCCCGCAGCCCAATTCAAGGATGCGCTCGCCTGCCAAAGGCTGCAGCTGCTCGAAGATAAAATCAGCCCAGGACTGCCTGGCTGTGCTATAACGCGTATGAATCGTGATACGCGAGTTGAGATTGCCAGGGTCGCGGTATTGATATTTCTTCAGGTAGCGCGGGTCGTTGATAGTCATGTCTGGGTCCATAATTCATCCCATCCGCGGATGCTTGCGTTGAGATTAAATCTTGATTTGAAAAATAAAAGGAAGACGCCTTCTTGCCCATATTTGTATCACATTTACAGAATCCCGGGAGCGCCTGGTGGGGCTGTGTAGAGGTATGGCCGCGATTGTTTACCTGCCCAACGCTTATCTCCATGTGTTCGGGCGCCATTACTTGCGTTATTTGCCTTTTTTCCAAACGTACCATGATTGGCAGTCTGGTTATTTCTTTTTCGCTTGTTGTCATTAGTTTGTCCACTTTCTGTCACCTCTATGGTGACATTTTAACTTTGGTAAAAGGGGACATTTTAAGTTTGGCGTCAGAATATTTATGGTAATCTTGACAGAAATAGGTTGGCGTGCTAAATTCTATGCAGGTGTTAACTTTTTTTGTTTTTTGAAAGAAATTGGAGTAAGCATGTCAGAACGGTTAGTTGGTACCATTAAATGGTTCAGCGCCCCCAGGGGGTATGGTTTTATCGGTCAGGAAACTGGCGAAGATGTATTCGTTCATTTTTCCGCAATTGAGATGGAGGGATATAAACGTCTCAGAGAAGGACAGCGCGTAGAGTTTTCGATTGAAGACGGCCCGAAAGGAAGACAAGCCGCGAATGTTGTCGTGCTCGACAAGTAAATAAGCTTCTTCTGCCAGTTAAAAAGACCGGTTTTCCCGGTCTTTTTTTATTCTCTCCGGCGGCGCCCCTACAGGGAATTCAGGGCGTTCGTCATTCTCTCGAGCGCTTCCTGCAAGACTGCCCGCTGCGTGCCAAAGTTCAAACGCACGAACCCAAGCCCCTCAGAGCCGTAATCCGCGCCGCTGTTGAGCCCTACCCGGGCGCGATCCTGGAAGAACTTCTGCGGCTCGAGAGGCAGGTTCAACCCGCGGCAGTCCAGCCAGGCCAAAAACGTACCTTCAGGTTTGCACATTCGCATCCCGGGGAAATCTCTGGCGATTGCTTCCGACAGCCAATCCCGGTTGGCTTGCAGGTACCCGAGCACGCCTTGCAGCCATCCATCACCGTAAAGGTAAGCCGCCCGGGCGGCTGTCAGCGCCAGCAGGTCCGGCCCGCTAATCAGTCCGTTCTTGACCTCACTGAACTTGCGCGCCAATTCGGGGCTGCTGGTTACCGCCACAGACGCATATAAGCCGGCGATATTATAAGTTTTACTGGGAGCCATCAGCGTCAGAGTGCTGTTTGCCACTTCTGCGTCCAGCGATGCAATCGGGATGTGCTGTCTGCCGTCGTAGACAATATCGCAGTGAATCTCATCGGAAATTATGATTACTTTATGGCGCAGGCAAATTTCCGCCAACCTGGTCAGTTCCTCGCGCGTGAACACCCGCCCGGTCGGGTTCTGCGGGTTGCACAGGATGAAGACGCTGACGCGCTCCGCGATAATCTGTTCCTCAAAACGCTCAAAATCGATGCTGTAAGCGCCGTCCGTGCCGCGCAGAAGAGAATTGGTGACAAATGGCAGTTTTGCAGATTTAGGCGCGCCGAAGAATGGCGGGTAGGCAGGTGTGTGGAACAAAACCGAGGTCCCAGGTTCGCAAAAAGCACGGATGGCAAGGTTAAAACCCGTCACAACACCCGGGATGTAACTTACCTGTGATGGCAGCGGTGCCCAGTGAAAATGCCTGGAGATGTAGTTCACCACGATTTCCGACAGGTCTTGGGGCGGAATTCCGTAGCCAAAAATTCCGTGGTCCACGCGTTGATGCAATGCTTCGATTACTTCCGGCGGGCTCAAAAAGTCCATGTCCGCCACCCACAAAGGCAGCACGTCCTCCGGGAAATATTTCCACTTAATACTCTCCGTATGCCTGCGCTCAATAATCCTGTCGAAATCCATCTGATAACCTCCGGTCTGCATATCAGTATATTCTATACCCAATCGCGCCAAAAGAGCGAAAGCTCGGCCGCAAGGCCGCTTTGGGCGGGTCTTAACTGGTATACTCATGGCATGACCAAACGCGTCCAGGCATTCCTGCAGCTCGTCCGGCCGAAAGATTACTTCTTT
Source organism: Anaerolineaceae bacterium (assembly GCA_035403825.1). Lineage (GTDB taxonomy): Bacteria > Chloroflexota > Anaerolineae > Anaerolineales > Anaerolineaceae > Mesolinea. The sequence continues at coordinate 13,949 of DAONFX010000017.1, read as the reverse complement.
TTCGTCCTGGCAACCAGTCTGCTTGGTATCGCCGCCGCACAAGGTGAATTCGGCTTGCGTTTCGTGCTGGTGTGCGCCGCGAATTTTTTTGCCTCTTCCTTCACGTTTATCTTCAACCAGCTGGCAGACGCACCTGCGGACACATTTCGCCAGAAAAAATCGGCGCCGAACCCAATCGCGCAGGGCTCAATTTCAGCCTCAGAGGCTGCCCTGACTGCGCTTGCGGCTGCGGTGCTCTCCCTGGCGCTCTTCTGGCTTTTGGATTGGCGCCTGCTTTTCGTGGGTTTGGTGCTTCTGGGCTTCGGGCTGTTGTATTCCGAGCGCGGCACGCGCGTGCACGGCATTTCTATGCTGGACCTTGCCGGGCACAGTTGGCTGCTCGCACCCGCGCTTTCCCTTTCCGGGTATCTGGCATTTCAACCGCGCTTCACCACTGAACTGCTCTTTCTTTTCCTGACGGTGATTTTTCTTAGTCTGCTGGGCGAAATTACGCATGAACGAAGCAGCCTGAAGGCACTGAAAGAAGCGCCAGCACGCCAGACGGTCCTGAACATCAGCGCGCGGGCAGTTCATTTCCTGGTCATTGCCTGCGCCTCAGCAGCTCTGCTGAGCGGCATCATCCTGTTTTTCTTCCTGCGCGTTTTACCCCTGCGCGCGGCTATTTTTGTGCTGGTCTGCGGCGGAATTCTGCTCATCCCGGGTCTGTTCCGCTCCAACCGCGAGCCAACCCGCCTGCCCTTGCATATTCCGCTCGAGAAAGCGGTCGCACTGGGTTTGCTGGTTGAATTTCTGACGAGTTTCCTGATCCGCTGGTTATAATGGTGAACTATGCCAACTCCCAATTTTTCTCTTCCTGAAATCAAACTCCTGGCTTCTGAAAACTGGCGCGAATATGCCCTGCTGGACAGCGGCGAGGGGAAAACCTTGGAACGTTTTGGCCCCTACCTGTTGATCAGCCCGGACCCGCAGGCCGTGTGGAAAAAGTCGCTGCCCGCGGCGGAATGGCAGAAGGCGCACGCGGTTTTACGCGAGGAGAATAAAGAGTACGGCGGGTCCTGGCAGCTGCTCAAGCCGATAGAAAAAACCTGGGAAATGCATTACCAGAGCCTGACTTTTCAACTTCAGTTGGGCACCTCACGGCACATCGGGGTTTTCCCGGAGCAAGCCAGCCACTGGGATTGGATTATGGAGCGCATCCAGTTGGAAAAACGCCCCTTGCGCGTCTTAAATCTTTTCGGATATTCAGGGCTGGCCACACTGGCGGCCGCCAAAGCCGGCGCGGAAGTGACCCACGTGGATTCCTCCAAGCACGCCCTCAACTGGGCCAGCTACAACCTCAAGCTCTCGGGTCTGGCGGATAAGCCCGTGCGCTGGATTGCCGAGGACGCGCTAAAGTTTACCCAGCGCGAAGCCAGACGCGGGAACAAATATGACGGGCTAATTCTGGACCCGCCCAAATTCGGGAGGGGTTCCCAGGGGCAGGTCTGGGACTTCTTCAAGAAGCTGCCGGAACTGGTGGAAGCCTGCCGCGCGATACTCTCTCCCAAGGCCAGCTTTATTGCCTTCACCACCTACGCGATTTCCGCCTCAGCCCTGGTGGCGCTGCAGGCAGTGCAGGATATGACCCATAATCAAGGGAAATATGAGTGCGGTGAGCTGGTGAGCGTTGAGGAAAGCGCCGGGCATTTGCTTTCGCACGCGCTGTATACCCGTTGGACGCCGTAGCGGTCTTTTAGCTCGAACTTGTTTCGGAAGCCCCGGGCAGGACCGTGACCAGAACCCGGTCGACCCGGCGTCCGTCCATATCCACAACCTCAAAGCGGTAATTTTCCCAGGTGAAGGCCTGCCCGATTTTTGGGATACTGCCCAGCTGATTCATTACGAAGCCGCTCATTGTCTGATAACCGGCGCGCTCTTCTTCCGGGAGCTCATCCAGGTCCAGCAATTCTTTGATTTCATCAACCGGAAGCATGCCGTCCAGCAAGAAAGACCCGTCCGAGCGCTGAACAATTTCCTGTTCCAGGTCTTCGGCATCGAGCGGGATTTCGCCCACAATCGCTTCCAGGACATCATAGAGCGTTACCATGCCCTGCACGCCGCCGTACTCGTCGATGACCAGCGCCTGGTGTGTACCGGTCGCGCGGAATTGTTCGAAAACTTTCAGCGCCTGCATATTTTCCGGCACAAACATCGGCTCGCGGATGTAATCCTCCAGGCGGAAACCGGGCTTGGTCAGGTCCACGCCCACCAGCTCCTTAATGTTTACCATCCCCAGGACGTCGTCCAGGCTGCCGCGCGCCACGGGTAGGAGCGAATACTCGCTGTTGCTCAATGCGTGGATGATTGTGTTTTGGTCATCCTCAATATCAATCCATTCCAGGTCAGTGCGCGGGGTCATCAGCGCGTCCACGCGCCGGTCGCCCAACCGGAACACGCCGGAGAACATGTCCGATTCAGTCTGCTCGATCAAGCCGATATCGCGGCCCTGCTCGATGAACACCTTGATTTCGTCTTCCGTGATGCTTGGTTCGGCCTGAGTATCGATCCGCAGCAGTTTGATGCCGAAGTTGGTGGAAGCGCTCAGAAGCTGCGTGAGCGGGCGGAAAATGCGCGTCATCGTGCGGATTCCGGGCGATAGCCGGCAGACCACATCTTCGGGTTTGCTCACCGCCAGCCGCTTGGGGATTAATTCACCCAGTACGATTGAAAAGTAAGTGATAACCACAACGACCAAAATCAACGCGATGGTATCCGCGCCGGCTGCAAGCCAGCTTATTTTGCGCAGAAGGTCTGCAACCGGTTCGGCCAGCATCGCGCCGCCGATACCGCCAGCCAGCGTGTCGATCATCGTAATCATAATTTGAATGGTCGAGAGGTATTGCTGGTTCGGGTCCTTAAGCAGTTCCAAAGCGTCGTTTGCGCCGCGGTTACCGTCTTCGCTGCGCTGCTGTAAGCGCGTTTTGCGGGCCGAAACCATCGCGATTTCGTACATCGCGAAAATGCCGTTAAAGTAAAACAGCACCGCAATGATGATGATATTAACATAGACTGGCATTTCTTCTCCCACCCCCCCGGAAAGCGGCATGCATGAATGAGCTCTGAAGCTTTCCTGTCAGGGGAAACATCCGCAATTCTAACAGATATTTCGGGATGCTTTGCGCGGGTGGATTATCGCGCCGAAATCACGTAACCAGGTCGTCCGGCAGGAAGTCCGTGCGGTTGTGATACACCAAAAGGTAGCGAGCTTCCTCAATGGAAAAGCGCGTGATTCCACAGTTATTGAGTTCAAGCTGATAGGGAAGCAAGTGCTGATTGGGTTCGTCCAGGTCCAGTCTAAAGATAGCCCGGAAGAGGCAGGCAAAAAAACCGCCGTGGGTAATCACCCCAACCCGGTCCTGTGTGTTGCCGTGCCGGGCAAACAGCAGATCCAGCATTCGCACAGCGCGCGGTATGCGCGCAGCGCGTTCTTCCCGGCCGCCTCTCCACCAGCCCTCGGCAGGAATGGGCTCCAGGAGGGTGAGCATGGGATAAGTTTGCGCAAGATAAGCGGGGGTTAAGCCGTGTTCAATGCGGATGCGAATGACGCCATCGACAATATCGTCATAATAAATGCCGCCAACCTCATGCAAATCCGGCACGCCGTAAAGCGGTACATTCAACGTCTGCGCGATGATACTGCCGGTCTGCACAGCGCGCTCCATCAGGCTGCAGTAAAGGTGGGTCAGTCCGCATTCCGCATGGTTTTGCCAGCCATTGCGCTTGATTGGGTCGGATGCCGCGCTGCGCAGGAAGCATTCAGCCGCCAGCTGCGCCTGTTTGTTCCCCAGCCTGGTAAGTTTTGGGTCAGAGCGGCGGTCGTCGATGTCATAATCTTCTTCCCCGTAGAGGGCGTTGTTTTCAGATTGTCCGTGGCGGATGAAGTAAAGTTCCATATCCCTACCTGTCTTCTATTTCCACAACTTTATCACAGTTTGTGCTCGTGCAGGCCTGCGGCGGGCTGCGAATAAGCCGCAGAGCAGCTGGCGTTTTGCAAGCCGCCGGAAGAATCGCAGGGCGGCTGGCGTCTTTCAAGCTGGCGTTTGTCTGGATACGATTCGTTGCTGGGGTTGATGAGCGCAGCCGGATCTGCAACCAACAGCGCCTGCTGTTCTTCAGTTCGCGGCGTGATCAGGTGGAAGCACTACAAATGCCTTATAAACCTGACAGGACATTTCTTCTTTTCTGCTTCAGAAGATTATCATCTTGCTCTTCCACAATACCCAAC
>DAONFX010000017.1:0-9585 GCA_035403825.1 Anaerolineaceae bacterium | reverse complement strand
CTTCTTTTCCAGTGGTATAATCCTGCGGCGATTCATATGGAAACACAATTGGAAGAAAAACTTGAACATATTCTCGGGCACTTTGAAGAGCTCGAACAAAAACTTGCCGAAGCCGGCAGCGATTACCAGCGCGTCGCGGAGCTCTCCAAAGAGCGCGCCGAATTGGAACCGGTCGTGAACCTGGCTCGCCAATACAAGGCTGCCCAATCCCGGCAGGAAGAGACCAGGCACCTGCTTGCCTCCGCCGAAGGGGAAATGCGCGAACTGGCCGAGCTGGAACTGCAAGACCTCAGCGAACAGCTCGATACTCTTCAAACCGAACTGCGCTCCCTGTTAGTGCCCAAAGACCCGCGCGACAACCGCAACGTCATCATGGAAATCCGCGCCGGCACTGGCGGTGATGAAGCCGCGCTCTTCGCCGCGGACCTGCTGCGCATGTATCTGCGTTATGCCGACCTGCACCACTATAAGACGGAAATCCTTTCCGCCAACGAAATCGGCATTGGCGGTTATAAAGAAGTAACCTTCGCTGTCAAAGGCAAGGGCGCGTATTCCCGGCTGAAGTTCGAATCCGGCGTGCACCGCGTCCAGCGCGTGCCCGAGACCGAATCCCAGGGGCGCATCCACACCTCCACGGTAACGGTCGCCGTTCTGGCGGAGGTTGAGGACGTAGAAATTGATATCCCGGATGCGGATATCCAGGTGGACGTATACCGTTCCGCCGGAGCTGGCGGGCAGAACGTCCAGAAGAATATGACCGCGGTGCGCATCACGCACCTGCCCACCGGCATCGTAGTCGCCTGCCAGGATGAGCGTTCTCAGCTGCAAAACCGTCTGCGCGCCATGGGCGTATTGCGGGCGCGGCTGTACGAAATTGAACAGCAAAAGCGCCAATCGGAACTGGACGCCACCCGCCGTTCCCAGATTGGCACGGGCGAACGCAGCGAGAAAATCCGCACCTACAACTACCCGCAGTCGCGCGTAACCGACCACCGCATCAACCTTTCCTCCTTCAACCTGGCGGGCGTCATGAGCGGCACCGAGCTGGATACTTTCATTGATGAGCTGCAGGTCGCCGACGAAGCCGACCGCCTGGCAAACTATGAAACTTCCGACTGACGCGAACCTGGCGGAACTCCAGCACGCAATTCGTACACAACTCCCTCCCGACCTCCCTGATGCCAGCGCGGGCATTTTGGTACTGATAGCGCACGTGCTGCAACAGCCGAAAACCTGGGTGTTGGCGCACCCGGAAGCCCGTTTGAACACGCAAGCGCGCCAACAACTCAGCCAATTGGCGCAGCGTTTTGCCCAGGGCGAACCGCTCCCGTACCTGACCGGTACGCAGGAATTTTTCGGGCTGACATTCAAGGTTTCCTCTGCGGTGCTTATTCCCCGACCGGAAACAGAGCTGTTAGTAGAGGAAGCGCTGACGTGGCTGCAGCTCCTGGACAGGCCGGCGCGCCTGCTGGATGTTGGCACCGGTTCGGGCTGCATCGCGCTCACGCTTGCCAACCGGGTCTTGAGCTTGCAGGGGACCGCAAGCGATAACTCCGCCGAAGCGCTGGAAATTGCCCGCGCAAACGCCCGGGCACTGCGTGTTTCCGAGCGCGTCACCTTCCTGCAGGCTGACCTTATCCCTGAAAACTTCCCGAAGTATGACCTTATCTGCGCCAATCTGCCCTACATCCCTACCCGCAAACTTGGCACAGTGAACAGCATCGCCTTTGAACCTGAAACTGCGCTGGACGGCGGCGAGGATGGTCTGCGCCTGCTGCGGCCTTTTTTCAGCCTGTCTGCCCCGCACCTCCAAAATCCAGGGCTCTTACTTGCGGAAACCGAAGCGGAGTTGGGCGCGGAAACGCTCGCGCTCGCGCAGGAAAATTTCCCTGAAGCCAGAATTGACTTGCTGAAAGACCTGAACCAACGCGATCGCCTGGTACGGGTACAATTGGCCTGAGAAGGAGACGCAATGCTGACGCGCATACTGCCCACCGGAGACCCGCAAGCATTGGAAGCAGCGCTGCAGACTCTGCGCAGCGGAGGACTGGTCGTTTTCCCGACCGACACCCTTTACGGGCTGGGCTGCGACCCGACCAACCCGAACGCGCTGCAGGCGATTTACGCCGCCAAGAATCGCCCGACCCTGAAGGCCATTCCCGTATTGATTGGAGAAAGCAGCCAGCTGTCTGGGCTTGTTACAGCGCTTCCACCTCAAGCTGAGCGCCTTATCCACAGATACTGGCCGGGACCGCTTACGCTCATCCTTCCCAAAAACCCCTCACTGCCGCCAGACCTGACGCCCTACCCCGGGCTGGCTGTGCGCATGCCCGACCATCCCTTCGCGCGGACGCTGTTGAAAGCTTTTGGTCCGCTGGCGGTCACCAGCGCGAACATCTCCGAGCGCGAGAACCCGCAGGATGCCGGGGAAGTCCGCGCGCAGTTGGATGGCAGGGTGGACATAATTTTGGACGGCGGCAGACTCCGCGGCGGCACAGCCTCCACCATCATCGACGGTACGGGCGCCGAGCTGAAGCTGCTGCGCGAAGGTCCGATTGCCTTCGCGGACGTCCTGGCACTCTGGGCTGCGGAATAGCCCCCCAAACCCGCGCTCTCGATATTCAAGCAGCGGCTGATAAGGCTGAAACAAAACCTCACGAGCCAGTCTCGAATCCCAAAACCTTGCGCGTCCGGAATGTGGGAAATAATGAGGCAGAAACTACCCAACCCAAGCCCGGCTCAGGCTTCCCAGCTTCAGCCTGATTCAGTTACCTTCAGCATATCCTGCCAGGCAACCCGAGCCTGCAGCCAGACACAAAAAGGCTGCCCTGTTTCCAGGGCAGCCATCAGAAATTCAGTCCCGAGCGCGGCGCTTATTCTTTAGCTTGCGGCTGCGCGCTCTCTTCGGCAGCAGCCTTGCGTGCCGCTTTGCGCTTTTTTGACCCTCTGACAATCAAGTAAATAATCAGCCCGATAGGCAGAAGGAAGGGCACCCAGGTAATCACAAACCAGATTAATCCGGTCCCCACCTTTTGTGCGCTGCGGATGAGCGACTGCACAGCTTTCTTCGCCTCGCCAGTAGGCTTCCAGGGGCCAATCTGAATGGGCTGCAGAGAAGCTTCGGCGACAAACTCCACCGTGACGGAAGAAAGGGCAGCGGACTCTTCCAGATATTTAATGCGGCCTTGCAGAACTTCAATATCGCTGCGGATTTTGGTCAGTTCGCGGAAAATTTCCAGCGTGTACTCCAGGTCCGTCGCGCTATCGAGCAGCTGTACCAACTGCTGTTCAGCGGCTTCCAGGTTGCGCAGCCGGGATTGGGAGTCCACATATTCTGAGGTGACGTCCTGCCCGTTCACGTTTTCCGAAAGCACACCATTTTTAGCATCCGCAGCCATCTCACGGATTTTTTGCATGGCTTCGTCCAGGCGCTCTGCGGGCACCCGAATCATGATGGAGGTTTGAGTGTACGCCTTACCGCTGCTGTCCGTGGAATTCCACTGGTTGGAGTTGACGACGTAGCCGCCCATCGCCTCCGCCATACTCATGACCGACCGCGCCGCCTGGCTTGGGTCCGCGACAGAAACGCGCATACTGGCTTGTTTGATTACCAGCCGTTCGCTTGCTTCCTCTGAGGAGGCCACACCTTGGGAACCGCTTGAGTCGTTATAGGCATCTTTGCTCGCTTGTGCGGGCGCTTCAGTTGGAACCGCGTAAGCCGGCGCTTCCGTCGCTTGTTCGGTCGCCCTGCTGGCGCAAGCAGTGAGGACAAAAACAAGCAAAAAACTGAGGAAAATCCAACGCTTCTTCATCTTCTATCTCCTTGTTTGTTTGGAACTCTATATTAAAGACGAGGAATATATGGAATTGTTCCGCATCTCTAGATGCCTTCCGCCAGACGGTAGGCATGCCTGGACGGAATCCCAAGCTGTAAAATGCGTTCCTGCACAGGCTTGAAATCATAAGCCGCGCGGTGATAGCTCCAGATTTCTTCCTCGTCGTCCCAGATGACGTACGCAGCCCGTGGGTCGTGGTCGCGTGGCTGGCCAACCGAGCCGGGGTTGAGGAGAAAGCGTTTTTCCGAGCGCCACATTTCGCCGGAGGAGGGGAGCAGAATATCCGGGTTCCTCGCGCCGGTCTCGATAAAGAGCACCGGGATATGAGAATGCCCGATCAGGCAGACCTGGGTGTCGAACGCCCGAAAATTTTCTTTGGCAGTTCTGGCATTCATGATGTATTCCCAGATAGGGTTGCGCGGGCTGCCGTGCGCGAGCGCAACGCCGTCCTCCACGCGGGTCACATCCAGCAATTCCAGAAACTCGCGCGATTCTTGCGTGATCATGCGTTCCTGAATGCGGACCGCCGCGCTGGCTTCATCATTGAAGGCATCCAGGTCGATGAAACCCATCACCGCCGCGTCGTGGTTACCCAGGATGCACACCAGCCCGGGCAGGTCCTTGAGGATCTGGATGCACTCATTCGGGTCCGGACCATAGCCGACCACATCCCCCAGGCACCAGACGCGCTCAAAAGCGCCTGCGTCGGCGATGACGGCCTTCAGGGCGTCAGCATTGGAATGGATATCGGAAATGACCAGGGTGCGCATGGGTTTAGGGCATCCGGAAGGTAAAGAGCCACTCGGCGTTGGTGACCTCCAGGCTGGAACTTGAGCCAATCAGATTCATCCAGGTGTTGCCGGGCTTGAGCGGGAAGAGATTGCCCTGCGCGTCAAAGAACTGGATAGGCTTTTCCTGGTTGGTGGCTTTCCAGGTAACTTCAAACGCCTGGCCGTCCCGGAACACGACTGCCTTCATGCCGCTCGTGTTATCCCAAACAGCGATGTCGTGCAATACGCTGCTGTATTCGGTGTATGTCGCGTAGGCCATGATGACGTTGGAAAACGCCAGCTGCTCGTTAGTCAGCCGGTCCACCAAAGGAATCATCTGATCGTAGTTGTTCGCGTTCTCAATCCAGCGCAGGTATTTGCCGCTGGTCTCGTCGTAGACCCAATCCCCTTTGTCGAGGTAGTTGTAGAACAGGGTAGTTTTCTCCGCTTTCTTCCCGCCGGCAGGCAGCCTGGTATCGAACAGCATGCCGGTCAGGTCAGGTTTGCTTTCGTCCACTCCGCGTGCCGCCATCTGGGCGGTAATATCCGCGCTGTTGCCAAATACCCCTATCACAGTGTAATCATCCCGGCATAAACCCGGACAGTTGCCCTCGGTGAGGATGCGGCTGCCCAGCAGATCGTAAATGCGCGGCAAGACGTTTTCCTCATTCGCGCCGCTGAAAGCCAGCACAGCCTGATACATGCGCGCCAACTCCGGGTCCACCAGCCTGCCGGAACGCACTGGCCCAATCTTGGTGCCGTCCTGCCCATAATACAGCGCGGCAAAGCGGTTTGACCCCTCACCGATGTAGTATTCCCAGACAATATCCGCGTACGAGAGCCCGGCGTGCGGCCTTCCAACCGCCGGGTAATTGGCAACCTTGACGATGACCGGCCGGCGGTCCAGAAGACCGGGATCTTCCACCTGCAAACCGGTCAGCGGGTTCACATCCGTGGGGAAGTTATCCGGTCCGATGGAAGTAACCTTGGTCGGGGTGGGGGATGAAGTGCTTGTCGCGGTCGGGGTGGGGGTTTCCGTGGGAGGAGGCAGCGTAGGCGCCATGGCGGTCAGCGTCTGTACGACGGCGGTTTCTTCCAGGTCGGTCAGCTCGCGGGGAGCGCTTAGGGTGCAGCCGGAAATCAGCAGGACCGCTGTCAGCAGCAAACCCGGCACGATGATTTTCTTAGCTCTCATTGGGTCACCTTCTTTCAGCCATCCAATTGTACCCCAACAAGCGCCTGCCGGTCCTTTGCATACCTCTTGCGATGGAAAGCAAAGGAATCATAATTTTCGGAAGCAGCAAGAAAAATGTCCTGATGAAGATTCGGAGCTATGGTGTCAGCATTTGATTCCTCCAGATTTTTTTTATAAAGCAAGGAACATACCCTGACACATAAGGCTTTAACAGCCTTTCCCCTCTTACACGCTTCCCTGCGAACGAAATTTACAATTTTTTCCCGAATTAACCATCGCTGGGACGGGAAGTTCGTTTTTACCTTCCCCCAGCGGCTCGGCCGAGGCAAAAAAGAACCGCTTGACGCTGGGCAAGGGTCAGGGTCAGCGCAAATGAAACAATAGTGAAAAGAAGAAATAAACCGGTTCGTATCGAGGAAAAACCCGTCCTGATGCTTTCATCCACTCATTAGGACATTTCTATTTAGCCCTGACACTTGCCTGCCTCTTTCGACCCCATTCAAGCGAGCTTGCGCCGCCAGACGGTTAACCAAGCAGCTGCTCCACCCGGTTCACGCCGATGTTGAAGTATTTCGCCAGCGGGTGGTGCACGATGATGGCTGCCGTAGATTGCTCCGGGACAAGCTGGTAGGCGGAAGTCAACTGCATTCCCAGCGCGCTCCCGGCCGGCAGCAGGCGAAACAGCTTGCTGTGGTCCGCAAGCTCCGGGATGGCCGGATAACCCCAGGAATAGCGCAAGCCCTGATCATCCTTCAGTCCGAGTTCCCTGCGGATATGAGCGTGTAAAAAGTCTGCCGCAGCTTCTGCCATCTGCACCGCCAGCCCATGCGTAAAATAGGCCTCGGAGTAGTCGTGTGCGGCCTCAAGTTCGGCGAAACGCCGGGCGGCCGCATCCCCTACGGTTACCACCTGGAAGGCAGCCGCGTCAAAGCGCGCGGAACCAAGCGGCAGGAAGTAATCCGCGAGGCACAGGTTCTCGCCGCCTATCTGACGGGGAAACTCAAAGCGCTCCAGCTCCCTGGGCTGCGCATCCATAAGGCTCTGCGGGTCGTAAATCACCAGGGTATCGCCGTCTGCCAGCGCCGGCCAGTAGCCGTACACGCCTTGCGGCTTTAGCCAGCCCTCTTTTTCCGCGCTGCGCAGCATAGCCTCGCGGCGGGCGTCGAATTCGGCTTGCAGGCGCTTCCATTCGCTTCCATGCGCGTTTTTCGCGCCCCAGGAGAGGCGGTAGAGTTCGTTCAGGTTCAGGTGCCTGGCCACCAAAGGCAGCGGCATCTCTTTTACCACCCGCACGCCCCACTGCGTCGGCTCGGGGATATTCTCCGCCGGCGCGACGGAGCGCACCGTGCTAGTCCGGGCAGCTCTTTCCGGGCGGGTTTGCGCGGCTGCGTACTCATGCTCGGCTTTGCGGCGCAAATCCTCCAGGCTGGCCTGGTAGCGCTGCGGGTCGGTCAGCGCGTCCATCACTGCCAGGCCCTCAAAGGCGTCTTTGCAGTAGAACACGCCCGGTTGATAGTACTCGCCGTCCTCGCACTTAAAGATGCGCCAGGCAAAACGCGGGTTGATTGCCGCGCCGCCAATCAGCACCGGGAAGTTCAGTTTTCGGCGGTGCAGCTCGTTCACAATCAGCGGCATTTGCTTGCTGGTGGAAACCAGCAGCGCGCTCAGGCCGATGGCGGTGGCATGCTGCTCCAGGGCGGCTTGAATAATGGTTTCGGCGGGCACCTGTTTGCCCAGGTCCACCACCTCAAAGCCGTTGTTGGAAACAATGGTCTTGACCAGGTTCTTGCCGATGTCGTGCACATCCCCGTACACCGTGGCGAGCACCAGCTTGCCCTTGCTTTCGCCGGATTTCTTTTCCAGGTATTTTTCCAGATGCGCCACGGCTTTTTTCATCACTTCCGCCGACTGCAGCACAAAGGGCAGGATGAGCTCACCCGCTCCAAAACGGTCCCCGACCTCTTTCATCGCAGGAAGGAGCACCTCGTTCAGTATTTTCACCGCGGTCTGACCTTTAGGGGTTCCCGCGTTTTCGGCAAGTACCGCCTCGATATCCTCTTCCACGCCGGCTTTCAGGCGCCGGATGACGCGTTGGGCGAGTCTTTCCTCTGGCGGCAGACCATCCAGTGGGGAGCCTTTGTCTTTCCCTTCCGCGGCTGCTTCCGGGTTGGCGTCAAAATAAGCAATCAACTCGGGCAGCGCGTTCTCGTGCCGGTTGAAAATTAAGTCCTCCGCCAACTCGCGTTCCCGCTCGGGAATTTCACCATAAGGGCGAATCTGTGCCGGGTTCACAATCGCCATGTCCAGCCCGGCCTGAATGGCGTGGTGCAGAAAGACGCTGTTGACCACTTTACGCGATGCCGGCGAGAGCCCGAAAGAAACATTGCTGACCCCCAGCGAAGTGTGTACGCCCGGCAGCGCCTGCTTTATCAGCGTCAGCCCTTTCAGGGTCTCCATCGCGGATTTCCGGTAAATTTCTTCGCCGGTTGCCAACGTGAAGGTCAGGTCATCAAAGACCAGGTCCTGCGCTTTCAAACCGCAGGTGTTGACGGCCAGGTCATAAATTCTCTGCGCCACTTCCAGCTTGCGTTCGGCGGTCTTTGCCATGCCCTGTTCATCTATCGTCAGCGCCAGCACCGCCGCGCTGTACTTCTTCGCCAGGGTAAAGATGCGCAGCGGCTTTTCCGTGCCCGCTTCCAGGTTGGTTGAGTTTATTAAACAGCGCCCGGGGGCGGTGCGCAGCGCCGCCTCGGCCACGTCCGGCTCGGTAGTGTCGATAATCAGGGGGGCTGGCGTCTCCAGCGACAAGCGCTTGACCAGTTTTTCCATCAATTGCGCTTCGTCACTGCGTTCCGTAACCGCCACGCTCACATCCAGGCCGTGCGCGCCGGTCTCCAGCTGCTCCCTTGCAATTTGCAGCATGCCGTCGTAGTCTTCAGCCAAAAGCAGCTTCTTGAAAGCGCGCGAGCCTTGCGCGTTCAAACGCTCGCCAATCAGAAAGGGCACCGGCTCCTGCTCAATCGGCACGGCTTGCACCGGCGAGGCCAGCAGGGCTTCAGGTTCGGGCTGCTTTCGCGCCGGCAGCCTGGCTGGGATTTTCTCAGCCAGCTTACGGATATGTTCCGGTCGGGTGCCGCAGCAGCCGCCCACCACCCGCACGCCGTATTCGCGCACATATTCGGAAAGCATCTCGGCGAACGGCTCCGGCTGCTGGGGGTAAACTGCTTCGCCATTCACGTTCATCGGCAGCCCGGCGTTGGGGATGCAGGAAATCGGCAGCGTAGCGTGCTCGCTCAGGTACTGCACCGAAGCGCGCATGTGTTCCGGACCTGTAGAGCAGTTCAACCCGATGACGCTGACACCCATACCTTCCAGGATGGCTAGCGCTGCGCTGATATCGGTGCCGAGCAGCATTTTCCCGTTGATATCCAGCGTCACCTGGGCCTGGATGGGCAGAATGACTTTCTCCTGCGCAAAAGCGCGCCGAATCCCCTCGATGGCGGCTTTGACTTCCAGAATGTCCTGCTGGGTTTCCAGCAGGAGCAAGTCCGCCCCGCCCTGGATTAAGCCGGAGGCTTGCTCGCGGAACACCTCCGCCAGTTCGTCGTAGCTGATATCGGACATCTGAGGGTCGTTGGTGGAGATGAGCTTGCCGGAAGGGCCAATGGAACCTGCCACAAAACGCGGTTTCTCGGGCGTGCTGTAGCGGTCGGCGGCGCGGCGCGCCAGCCGGGCGGCCGCGCTGTTCAATTCCAGCGTCCGTTCTTCCAAGCCGTAATCCGCC
>DAONFX010000016.1:0-26639 GCA_035403825.1 Anaerolineaceae bacterium | reverse complement strand
AGGTTGAATGGCAGAAAGCCGGTCGCGGAAATCCATTCGCCGTTATACTTGCGCGCGATGTGCAGATGCGTACCGGTCGCTTGCCCGCCCTCGCAGGAAGGATGCCCGATCGGGTCGCCCTGTTTCACCACCTCCCCCACCGTCACGCGCCCTTCCTGCGCGATGTGCAGGTAAAAAACATTCCAACCAGTGCGCTCGTCGCCGTCCCCATCCAGGTCCAGTACAGCCGTGCCGGGGCCGGTGCGGACAATCACGCCGTCCGCGACCGCGACCGCCACCTCATTCGTCCCCACGCAGCCCTTGGATCCCACCGGCGGCGCGAGATCAATCGCAGCCCAGGGCTTCAGGTTGCCCCAGCCGGTGTGCGGACCGCCGGTATAAGACCAGGTGGTGCCCAGGCGGAAGGGCAGAATGAATTGGGGCTGCGTCAGGCTGCCCGTCAGCACCGTCGTATTGCCCTGCCAGGGGTCCCCAAACATGTCATTATAGGTCTTGGCGAAGCCGTCCGGGCCAATCGCGCGCTTATAGTCTTCGCCATCCAAAAAGAGAGAAAAATAATATTGCAGCGCTACAGTTCCAGCATTCTGCCATGGGTCGATATTTTCAATCTCGCCGTTCAAATGGGTGATGGAGCTCAACTCGCCCTGCCGGTAGCGGTAATAGCCGTCGTTCAGCAAGTCCGCGCTGTGCGAGAGCTGCAAATAAACGCCGGTATAAACCTCTTCCGGCATCAGCAAGTTGAGCTCACTGGCGCGGTCCCGCGTTGGGTTGGAGAGCGCTTGCGCCCGGTATTCCAACAGCGCCAGCAAAAGTCTCGGGTTGATGCTGTAATTTTCTCCGAGCCATAAAAGCAAATCCGCCGCGTCCTTATACTCCGCCTGGATGTACGAGCCGTATTGTTTATACCAGCCCGGGCTGGATTCAACATAGGCGCGCAGGTCAAAGCCAATCAAGTCGGGACCGTAGACGAAGGCGGAATCCGGAATAATCTGATAGGAAGTGCCCCACAAGGGTTTGTAGTAAATCGGCATCTTCATCGGGAAGCCGGGCGGCAATGTGGCGGTGGATTCGGGTATCTCGGGGTTTGCCCACAGGATTTCCTGTACCGTTGCCCCAAAACGTGCGGAGAGCAGCAGCAGGGTATCGCCGCTCTGGGCGGTATAATCCACCAGCGTCCCCGGGGCGTAGACCGGGCGCGCGGGGAAAGGCGTGGAGGTCGGCTGTTCGGCTTCCTCGGTCTGCTGCGCGGCAGGCAGGATATAGGTCGGTCTAGCCTCCGTGCATGCGCTGGTAAATAGCACGAGCGCGAGCAGGAACGCGAACCCTCTGGCCTTTATGTGGGATTTTCGGACTGTCATCATTTGAATCGGCGGTAAACGCCACTACTATACCACAAACCGGGGGGGCTTAGTCCCAACGCGCGATATGCGCGGGCGTGGCGCTGTACCGGTTGGACTTGACCACTTCTTCGCCCTTAATCAGCCATCCCTGGTAGGGCACGGAAGCAGCTTTAGCGGTCCATCCGCTCAGATTGAAGGCCAACGGTCCATCTGCCGGAATCCATTCCCCATTGTATTTGCGGGCAATGTGCAGGTGCGTTCCGGTCGAAATCCCGCCCTCGCAGGAGGGATGCCCGATGCGCTCGCCTTTTTCCACCCACGCTCCCAGCGGAATCCGGTGGGTTGTGCCCACATGCAAATACACGATATTCCAGCCAGTTTCCTCATTCCCATCGCCGTCCAAATCCACCACAACCGTGCCGTTATCCGAGCGCACCACAAAGCCGGGTGCGGCGGCGGTAATCCAGGTGCTGTTGGGCAGGCAGCCGGGCGCGTCTGCTGGCGGGGCAAAGTCCAGAGCTGCCCGCACTTCCACTGCGCCCCAGGCCGCGTGCGGTCCGCTGGTATAAGACCAGACAATCCCGCTTTCAAAGGGCAGGTCAAGCGCAGGCTGCTCCATGCCCGGCGTGAACAGCGAGGCATACTCCTGCGCGATCAGCCAGGGGTTGCCAAACATAGCTTCATAGGTGCCAAGCAGGCTGTGCTCTGAATACAACGCTTCGCTCCAGGCGTCCTGGTTGCGGGTCTGCGCGAAATAGTACATCCACGCAACCGTGGCGCAGTTTAGTTCGGGCGCCAGGCGCAGGCTGCTTCCGTCCGGGAAAGTCAGCGCAAGCAGCGTGCCTTCGCGCCAGCCGTAATAGCCTGTGCCAAGTTTGCCGGCGGCGAGAACCAACTGTTTATACAGTCCGCTTTGCCCGGACTCAGGCAAACCCAAGGGATAATACCGCTGTTCTTCTGTAGCGGGGCTGCCGTATACCCAGCCGCTTTCATATTCCAGCAGCGCGAGCAGCAGCCGCGGATGAATGGAATAATCCCGCGCGACCCTGCGGATCATTTGTGCGCCTGTCATCATTCCGTTGGCGTAAACACTTTCCTGGTAACTGGCCAGCTTTCCGCCTGCCTGCGATATAAAGTCCTCGAGGTTAAAATCAAGCGCGCTGGGCGAGTTGACTACCTCAGCGTCCGGGAAGAGCCTGAGTCCGTCGCTGATGTTCTCCAAGCGCATGGGAATCAGCAGCAGCTGCCCCTCAGAAATAAAGCCGTGTTCCAGCAGTTCCCCTGTGCTGCTGATTTCGTTCACCGGCACGCCAAATCGCAGGGCCAGCACATCCAGGCTGTCGCCGCTCTGCGCATAATACAGGCTTGGCGCGCTCTGACTGGCCGCCACCGCGGAGGACTGGTTTTCCAACACCGCGGGAGGCTGATTTACCAGGACTGTCGACCCGGCTGAATCCTCCGCGGCGAAAGGCGCTTCCAACAGGTCCGGCGCTTGTTCAGGCAAGCTCAGCGGCAGGGCGGTTTCGTCCGCGGCAATGTTCGCGACCACTTTTCCCGGGGCTTCCGCCGGCAGGGCCAACACTGCCCCTCCGCAAATCGTGAACGCCAGAGCGGCAACGACCAAACGCTGCGTCTTCCGCCTGCGCCTGGCAGCCATCCTGCGCTGCCTCTCCGCGCGCGAGCAGTTAACGTCCGATGGCGTTGAAATCGGCACGGCCATTAAAAGCTTCGATTGTCTGTCCATTTTTTACCAGGTATCCATCATATTCAATGCCGGCGCTTTCGCAGGTCCAACCGCTCAGGACGAAAGGTACCCTGCCGTCCGCAGGAATCCATACGCCGTTATAACGGCGCGCAAGGTGTAAATGCGTGCCGGTGGAGTAACCGCCTTCGCAGGACGGGTACCCGAGCAGGTCGCCCTGGCGCAGATAGGTTCCCAAGGCAGCCCTGCCCTCTGTGGCAAGATGCAGGTAAAGCAGCGACCAGCCGGTCTGTTCAATGCCGTCTCCGTCCAGATCCTGCACGAGAACGCCGTTCCCGGAGCGGACCACCAGCCCATCCGCCGCGGCTGTTACCGGGGTTTGGCTCTCGTAACAGCCATACTCCTCCCCGGGCGGAGCAAAATCAATGCCGGCATAGGCGGAGCCTGTGCCCCAGCCCACATGCGGGCCGCCAGTGAAATACCAGGTATCACCCGCAGCGAAGGGCAGTTCGAGTTCCGGCTGGGTCAGGTTCTCAGGCACGAGCGGTTCAATCGAAAAGGCAAACGGGAAGCCAAACAGACGGCTGTAATCAGCGTAAAATCCCGCCGCCGAAACAGCTTCTTTCCACTCCTCTTTTCCCAGGAATAAGCTGAAAAGGTATTGTAAACCAGCGGTACCGGCGTTGATGCTCGCGTCCGCGCGCATGACTGCGCCGTCGCTCAACGTCCACACCGCCACAGCGGAATTTTCCCAAAGGGTGCAGCCGCGGGTTACCTCGTTAGCTGCCCAACTGAGCTGCTTGTAAAGACCTTTGCGATTCGCGTCCTGCAATCCCAGCGGATAGTCTTCGGATATGCCTGCTTTGCCGGCGGAAGTCACCCAGCCGCTGCGGTACTCCAGAATTGCCAGCAGCAAGCGCGGGTTCACAGAAAATTCGTCCGCCACGCGCTGAACAATCTCCGCGCCGCCCAGGGTGCTTTCATCCTCCAGCGTTTCGCTAAAGCTACTCAACTTGCCGGCAAACTGCATGGTCACAGCGAGCGTATCAAAGCCGACCGCGGACGGGCTGTAAAACAGTTCCGCATCGGGGATAATCTTAAAATTGGTTGCCAACTCGTTCGCGCTGGCAGGCGGAATGAGCAGCTTCTGCCCGGGCTCGATGAGATTGGGATCCTTGAGGTCCGGATTGGCTTTCAGGATTTGCCCCACAGAAACCTGATGGCGCAGCGCGATGCGGGCCAGCGAATCCCCGGAAACCACGGTATATTCGTCGGTTTGCACGCGTAAGGTTGGCAGCAAGGCAGGCTGATTTGGAGTGGGCGCTGGCCCGGTCGGCGCGGGCGTGATAGTCGTCCGAGGTTTTGCCGGGGTCAAGGTCAGGACCTGGTCGTTCATCCGGGTTGGGGTCGCACCCTGCAGCGAACTTTGCGGTACACGCCAGGGATCGTAGTTCGCGATTGGCCGGTAACAGCCAGCCATCAGCAGTCCCGTGAGCACGAAAGCGCACCCATGCAAGCGGATGGTGCGAGCGCTCGATTTGAGATGCGAAAAGCGGTAGATGGGTTCCATCAGAGCTTATGATGCAATATTCGTGCCACACGCCCCCTAAACTGCCCGCGCATCTCGCGCTGCGGGGAGGTTACTGCCCAAATATGTAAGCAGATTCAAAGCCGGAGCAAGCCGCGGAAAGAGATTTCATTTGACAAAATGGCAGGATTGGATAAAATACTATCCTATCGCCGGAGTGGTGGAACTGGCAGACACGCTACGTTCAGGGCGTAGTGAGCATAGCGCTCGTGAGAGTTCAAATCTCTCCTTCGGCATAAACGCAACCAAAATGGTTGCGTTTTTCTTATCAACTGGCTTCGTTCTCAGAAGGGGAAAAGCCCTGATGGTACAATTGTTGCAACGGATTCGACAATATGAAGAGTTTTTGGGAAAAGATAAAGCAGATTAACTGGGCGGACAAGCGCGTCTTCCTGATTGCGGCGGTTGTCCTGCTCGTATTCCTGATGATGGATTTTAACAACCGCATGGTCCGTTCACTTCAGCTGGAAAAGCAAGAGCAGCAGCTGAACGCGCGCATCGCCGCGCTGGAGCAGACCAAACAGCGCCTGGAAGCAGATATCGCCTATGCCAATTCCGACCGCGCGGTGGAAGAATGGGCGCGTGAAGAAGCCAAGCTGATAAAAGAAGGCGACGTTCCGATTATCATCCGGGCCCAATCCAGCGCTGCCGCCGCGGCCCCAACACCCGCGCCCCAGGCGGAAAACCCTGAGCTTTCGCGCCTGGAGATATGGAAACAGCTCTTCTGGGGAGAGTAAGCAGCTCCACCGTTTCGAAAAGACACGCTCCGCACTTAACACGAAGCTTTTTCCGCCCGGCGGCTGGACGCGGAAAGCAGGGTCTGCTTATCTGCAGCCGCACAAAAAACCTCCAGCGAATCGAAGGCTGCGGTCCACACCAATATCCGCAGGACTGCGCCCGGATTTTCTGAAACATTGCCCCCCCAACAATAACAGCATAAATTGGCGCAGCAAAACGAATCCTTCCGCAGTTCTCGGGTATAATTTTTTGGTTATGAACCTGGATGAATTAACCCAAAAAATGCACGCCCTGGTCGAATCCAAGGGTTGGTACGCTGAGGATTCGGTGAAGCAGCAGACGCCGCGCAACCTGGCGATCTCGCTCGTCCTGGAAGCGGCGGAAGTGCTTGAGCTGTTTCAGTGGCAGGCAGAATGTGAAGACCGGGAAGCCCTGGCTGGCGAACTGGCGGATACAGCGCTTTACCTGCTGCAGTTAGCCAGCGTTTCCGGGATTGACCTGGAAGCGGCAGTGCTCACAAAAATCAGCCAGAACCAAACCCGCCTTTGGCCTGAGCATCTGGGCAAGGAGCCGAAAGCATGATTATCGCGGTTTTCGGAAGCGCCAGACCTGTGGAAGGGGACGCGCTCTACGAGGACGCCCGCCGACTGGGAGCGCTCCTGGCACAGCAGGGGCATACCCTGATGACCGGCGGTTATTGCGGCCTGATGGAAGCGGTCTCCAGAGGCGCGGCGGAAGCTGGCGGCAGCACGATCGGCGTGACATGCGCTGAAATTGAGCGGCACCGCCCGGGCAGCGCCAACCCCTGGGTGCAGGTCAACATCCGCACCCAGACGCTGAACCAGCGCCTGGAAGTGCTCACCCGCCAGTCCGACGCGATGATTGCCCTGCCCGGCGGAATCGGTACACTCACCGAGCTCAGTCTCGCGTTGAATTTGTCGGTCATCTCAGCAAACAGCGCCAAGCCTATAGTCCTGCTCGGCCCGGTCTGGCGCGCGGTTCTTGAGAATTTTTACATACTAAATGACGGCCTTACTTCGCAGGAAGACCTTGCGCGCGTGCGCTTTTGCCTGACGCCCGAGGAAGCAGCCGAATTCTTTCATAACAATACGAACAGGAAATAAGTAATGGAAAAGAAACTGCCCACCCGCCAAGAAAATTTCTCCGAATGGTACAACCAGCTCGTTTTGCGCGCGGAACTGGCCGACTACGCGCCGGTGCGCGGCTGCATGGTTGTGCGTCCGTATGGTTGGGCGCTCTGGGAAAACATCCAGAAAGCGCTGGATGAACGCTTTAAGGCCACCGGTCATGTCAATGCCGCCTTCCCTATGCTCATCCCGCAGTCGTTCATGACCAAGGAAAAAGAGCATGTGGAGGGTTTCTCGCCGGAATTGGCCGTGGTCACCTACGGCGGCGGCGAAAAACTGGAGGAACCTCTGGTGGTGCGCCCAACCTCCGAAACCATCATCGGTACGATGTATGCCAAGTGGATTCAGTCCTACCGGGACCTGCCGGTTTTGATTAACCAATGGGCAAACGTCGTCCGCTGGGAAATGCGCACCAAACTCTTCCTGCGCACGCTCGAGTTCTATTGGCAGGAAGGCCACACCGCCCACGCCACCGAGCAGGAAGCGCTGGATGAGACGGAACGCATGCTGCAAGTCTACGCGGATTTCGCGCGCACCGAAGCCGCGGTGCCGGTCATCCCCGGGCGTAAAAGCGAGTCCGAAAAATTTGCCGGCGCGGTCGCGACCTACTCCATTGAAGCGATGATGGGCGATACCAAAGCTCTGCAAGCTGGTACGTCGCACTTTTTGGGCCAGAATTTTGCCAAAGCCTTCGATATCAAGTTCCTGGACGAAAGCAATCAGCTCCAATACTGCTGGACGACCTCCTGGGGAGTTTCCACGCGCTTTATCGGCGCCATTATCATGACCCATGGGGACGACCAGGGCCTGGTGCTGCCTCCCCGCCTGGCTCCCATCCAGGTGGTCATCGTTCCGATATACCGCAAGGATGAGGAAAAAAGCGCGGTAATGGAAGCAGTCAACGCGGTACAGGCACAACTAAAAGCGCTGCGCGTCAAAGTGGACGATCGCGAAGGCCTGACCCCCGGCTTCAAGTTTAACGACTGGGAGCTGAAAGGCGTACCGCTTCGCATCGAAATTGGCCCCAAGGACGTGCAGAACGGCACCGCCGCGCTCAGCCGACGCGACATCCCCGGGCGGGACGGAAAAACCTTCCTGCCGATGGCAAGCCTGGAAAGCTCTGTGCCGGACCTGCTGCAGACCATCCAGGAGAACATGCTCACCAAAGCCGCGGCTTTCCGCGACAGCCACATCTTCGAAGTAAACGATTACGAAAGCTTCAAGCAGGTGGTGGCGGACCAGGGTTGGGCCTATGCCTGGTGGAGCGATGACCGTGAAGCCGAAGCCCGCATCAAGGAGGAAACAAAGGCCACCCTGCGCGTTTACGCCAGCGACCAGAACCTCGGGGAAGGCCGGTGTTTCTACAGCGGCAGGAAAACCAACAAAAAAGCTTACTTCGCGCGTTCCTATTAAGCCAAGAGCATGACAGCTATCGACCTGACCAGGCTCCAAAAACAAATCGGGGACCTGGTTGCCGTGTTCTCCGACCCGGCAGTGTTCATCAAAACCCTGCAGGAGATATTGGGCTTCTACGAACGCCGCGCCTACCGCCCCAACCGGCAATTGGTACCGAAAACGTTTATGCGCTCGTACAATTTGCCCCCGCAAGTCCTGCCCCTGATTGAAATCGGGCTGAAGGAACAGGCCGGTCTGCACCCGTCAGATGCGTTGGCGCTTGCGGACGCGCTTTGGCAGAGCCCCTATTACGAAGCGCGCGAGCTGGCAGCGGCAATCCTGGGGCAGCTGCCGGCTGATTTTAGCGCGCAAGTGCTGACGCGCATAGAAGAGTGGGTCTCTGCGCCGCTGGACCGGGCAGCCCTGCAAACCCTGCTGGAAAAAGCCAGCCCGCCGGCGCGCCTGGCTGGAAGCTGGGAGGGTTTCATCGAAAAGCTGCTCGGCAGTCCCATCATCCGCATGCAGTCGGTCGGACTGCTCGCGCTGGCAATTGACCTGGAGCAGCGGCCGCTCAGCAAGTACACGGGGATATTCAAACTGGTGCGCCCCTTCATTCAGGCCGGGGACGAACGCCTGGAGATGAACCTGAGCCTGGTAGTAAAGAGCCTGGCCCGCCGCACCCCGAATGAAAGCGCGTATTTGCTTAAGCAAATCCTGGCTGACAGCGCCGGCAGCGGGATTGAGCGCCGAATTCGGGAGTATTTGGCTTACTTCCCCCCCGAAACTGCCGCCGGACTGCTCGAAGCCGTCAAGACCCACCAGAAGATTCATAAAGCGGACTAACTGTCAGTCACCCAGAAACTCTTCCTGGCATAGTCAGCGAAGGGTTTTTTTGTTCGTCATCGCGAGCCGTTTGCGGTAATAAAGATTGATCGCGCATCTGCATGGCAAAACGGCGCGGCGATCTGCCTGTAATATGCAAGACCATACTCCTCAGTATGCTTCGCCCTGCCAGGCGCTCTTCTAGGCATCAGCTTGAAAAACCGTTGTCAGCCTGAGCCCAAGCGAAGGGTTCTTTGTTTGTCATCGCGAGCCGTTTTGCCAGCGTGTACTACAGAATAATCCCGCATCTGCATGGCAAAACGGCGCGGCGATCTGCCTGTAATATGCAAGACCATACTCCTCAGTATGCTTCGCCCTGCCAGGCGCTCTTCTAGGCATCAGCATGACAAGAATAGCACTACCGTCATGAGCGAATCAGCTAAACAAAACAGCCCGGTTTCCCGGGCTGTTCATCTCTATCCATAACAAACTCTAAAATAGATGGAAAACCGCGATTATCGGCGCGAAAAGCGAAGACACCAGCGACATCACGGTGATGAGCGTGTTCAGAGAAGGGCCGGCGGTATCCTTGAACGGATCGCCGACGGTATCCCCGACCACCGCGGCCTTGTGCGCGTCCGAGCCGGGACCGCCAAACTTGCCAGTTTCAATATACTTCTTGGCGTTATCCCACAGCCCGCCGGCGTTCGCCATCAGCAGGGCAAAAATCACGCCTGTGAAAATCGCTCCGCCCAAAAAGCCGCCCAGCGCGTCCGGACCAAGCACAAAGCCGATAACCAGCGGCAGCCCCACGGCCAGGAAAGCAGGCAGCAGCAGCGAAGAAAGCGCACCCCGTGCCGCCAAACCGACACAGCGGTCATAATCCGGGTCTTCAGTGCCTGCCAGGATGCCGGGTTTTTCATGGAACTGCCGGCGAATTTCCTCAATCATGTCAAAGGCGTTGTGCGTCACGGAAAGCATCAGCAGCGCGGAGAAAAGCGGCGGAGTCATCGCGCCCAGCAGCACACCGGCGATAACAATCGGTTCGCGCAGGCTGATATTCAGGTCAATTCCGTTTGCTTTCACGACTTCCGCGTACGCGGCGAAGAGCGCCAAAACCGTCAGCGCGGCCGCGCTGATGGAGAAACCTTTGGTGATAGCCTTGGCGGTATTGCCGGCCGAGTCCAAAACATCCGAGCGTTCGATTACTTCCTGTCCCATCCCAGCCATCTCCGCGATGCCGCGCGCGTTATCCACAATCGGACCGTACGCATCCGCGGAAACAATCATGCCGCTGATGGAAAGCATTCCAACCGCCGCCACGCCGATCCCGTAAATCCCTGGCAAACCATCCCCGAGAGCGACAGAGTAAGAAATCAACGTCGCGACGACAACCCCGATAATCGAAGGAACGATTGAAATCAAACCGTAGCTGAACCCGGTGATAATCGTCACGGCAGAGCCGGAAGTGGACACCCGCGCCGTTTCCTTCACCGGTTTATATTGGTCATTGGTAAAGTAATCCGAGGTGAAACCAATAATGACGCCTGTGACAATACCGACCGCGGCGGACCAGAAGATGCCGGGTTCAATCACCTTCAGCAGGCTCAGAACGAGAAGCGCGCCGACGAAAATAATGCACGTGATGATGGTGCCGCGGTTCAAAGCCGGGCCGGGTTTCCCACTTTCTTTGACTTTCACAAACTGAATGCCAAGCAAAGAGGCGAAAGTCCCGAGCGTGCAGAGAATGAGCGGAATCACGGTGTATTTGTACTGCATCCCGGTCGAAAAGCTGGCGCCGAGGAGCATCACAGCCACAGCGCTGGCAACATAACTGTCGAAAATATCCGCGCCCATGCCTGCCACATCCCCCACGTTATCGCCCACATTATCAGCCACCACCGCCGGGTTGCGGGGGTCATCCTCGGGGATGCCAATCTCAACCTTGCCCACCAGGTCCGCGGCAATATCCGCGGTTTTGGTGTAGATACCGCCGCCGGCTTTGGCAAGCAGCGCCAGGGTGCTGGCTCCAAAGCTGAAACCGAGCACTGCATGCGCCTCCCCCGTGAGGATGAAGATGATGCTCATGCCAAGCACAGCCAGTCCGACCATCGCCAGCCCGAGCACCGCGCCGGCATAAAAAGAAAGCCGGAAAGCCTGCTGCAGGCTCTTCTGAGCCGCGGTCGCGGTACGGACGTTCGCCTCCACCGCCACGCGCATGCCCATATAACCCGCCACCGCAGAGCACAGCGCGCCGATGATAAAACACGCCGCCATAATCACGCCGCTGCCGGGTTCTATCGTCACGCCGGTCGTGCCGATCGTTTCAAAATTGAAACTAAAGATTAACGCGATGATAATTCCCAGGATCAGCGCCAGGGTGGCCAGCGAGGTATACAGGCGCTTGAGGTAAGTATTCGCGCCGCTGCGTATCCACGAGCCTACCTGCTGGGTCCGTTCCGAGCCAGGATCCTGCCGCATAACCCAAAAGTACAAATAAACCGCCACAGCGATGGAAATAATTCCACCCGCAATCCCAACGTACAACCAAGTCTGATAATCCATTTGAAATGCTCCTCTTTCAAAGCCTGAAGATGCTCTTTACATACTAGCGGAACGGAACCAGCGGTAATTCTCCGCGCGCAGAGTCTCCGCCGAAGGCATCGGGTAGTAACGCAATTTTTCCTGGTTCCCAACAAAAAAACCGTTCTTAATTGTGCGGTAAGGGATTACCGGTGAGTGAGTCCGGTCGACCATCTTGGTGGACACAAATTTAGTTTTGACATCCGAAAGGCATTGGCGCAAGTGGTCCGGATTGCTGTACGGCAGGTTGTTCAACAAACCCATCTCCGGGTCGCTGGCAAGCTCACCCAGCTGGAGTTCCGCGAAAGTGATGGCTGGAACGGAAATCAAAGAAGTCGGGTTATTCACAATCAAATCGTAGAAGCTGAGCGGATCCAGCCGGCTGACCACCAGCGGTGTAACAGGTGCAATTTCCTGGTATAGATGCAGACCCTCATCCCCATCAGGAATGATTTCGGAAGACTTTAACGCCAGGGTGCGTCCGTCCTGTGTCGTGAGGTAAAGGTCCAGCAGCGCGCTCGGGTCAATATGTTCGAGCACGCGGTAAACCGAAACATAAATGGAAGACTTTGGGCGCCCGTCTTCATGCGGCACGCAGCGCTTAAGCGCCTCATCCAGGTGGAAATACGAATTCTGGTAGTTGGGGTCCACCTCAAAGAACATTGCCTGACCGCGCGACTTTTTGGAGGAGCCAACCGCGTAATAGCTCCCGAATTCTTCCGGGTTCAGCATTGAGACAATCAGGGCCTCGGGAAGTAAAGAAAGGTAAAAATGCGTTTCCATGCATGCTCCAATCTTATGAATTGATAATTTGCATTTGGCGCCCATACCACGCCATGATAATTGTATCTCCAAACGCCGCTTTCGCCAGCCTATCCAGCATTTTTCGCTTAAATAAAAGCAGCCCGCGCTCTCGCGGGCTGCTTGTTTTCTGCCAGCCTCTAATGGCTGATCAGATAGTTAATCACCGCGTCTTTTTCCTCCGCGGTGAAACTGACACCGTGATGGTTGCTCAGGAACTGGTCCCATTCCGCGTAGGTTTTGTCGAACTGCAGTACCCAATCCAGGGCGTGATGACCGCCGAGTTTTTCAATCAGCAAAGCTTCCACGTCCGCTTCGCTTAAGGCCGCACTTTGCCCGGCCGGGTAAGCAGCGCTGGCGGATTGGCCGGCTTCGCCCGCGGGATACATGCCGGAAGACTGGCTTTGCGCAGGGCTGACCTCAGTACTTTCGCCGACAGAGACCGCCGGCAGGTTAATCGAACTACCTTCTTCTTTCGTGCCGCAAGCGCTCAGCAGAAGGACAGCTGCCAACAGGATGCTTACGAGGAGGATATTTTTGTTTTTCATACTCATAATCCTTTCAAGTGTGCCGATATTGTACCCCATACTGTCTTATCTGCCCGCCGGGGATAGGGCTAAAGCGCGCCTTCCACAGCAAGTTCTCAACTGCTTCCAAGCGGCAGAACAGCGACTTCTGTAAAGTATTCGTCTGTGAGCCAGTCCGCGTTCTCCCCCACCGGTAGACACAGGGCGGAACAGAACAAGGGGTGTATACCGACAGCCAATTCGGCCATTCTGAGTGCCGCCCGGCGAATTGAAAAGTGCGCGTTAGCGCTCGCGCGCAGTTTGGTAAAGTGGAACAACTCGCGCAAGTTCATCCGGCAGAGCACGCGCCGGTTGTACCCGTTGGGGACGACGTAAGCGGCGGCCTCCGGGTGCACTCCGCTCAGCGCTTCATACAGCTCCGCGGCCGCGTCCATCGCCTGCCGGTAAAGGCTTTCCACGCCGGCCAGGCTCATCGCCCTGGGGACAGCGTAACCCAAACGGGTGGTGAGCGGCTGGGCGGTCTGGGTCATCATGCGGTGCCGTTTGAACTCAAAATACGCGCCCTGGTCCATAACCAGTTCGAAGTCATAATGCGCGTACTCCAGCTCCCGCAAAGGAGTGTCGAAATCGCCCAGATGCCCGAGAATCTCCTGTACCAGCGCGGCCTTCTCCTGGTCTGCCAAGCCGCGTACGTGCGCCAGGCACTCCGCATAGCTCCTGCCGCTGAAGCGCAGCAGCGCCGCAGCAAGCACCTGCTCCTCGCCGGCGGGTTCCGCGCCGAGCAGTCGGCACCAATCCGCCCCGGGCAGCACGGCAATGCGCCCGGCTTCCGCGCGCAATCCCTCCCGGATGCCAGGCAGGCTCTCAATCGGGTTGGCATGCTTGACGAGTGTCGGCAGTTCCTGCTCCGCCACCGTTTTGACCTCGCTGCCAATTTGGCGCACTTCTTCCAATTCCGAGCTGAGCAGTTTTTTTATCGCGTATTCCAGCGCGCGCGCGTTTATTGTGACGCCCACGTTCGCCATGGAGGCGGCCGGCAGGAAGAACCTGCCGACGTCCACCGCTTTCACCCGGGCGCGGTTTTGCCAGGCTTTTTCACTTTCCTCGGGCAAGCGCCCGGTGGCGCTCTCGCTCCAGGCGCGCAGGGCGGTCATCGCCTCGGCATAGCCGTGAAAGAGCAGACCCATCACGCGGCGGTACCGTTCCTCAAAGCGCGACCCGGCAATTTCCGGCGGGAGTAGCCAGGCTTCGGGGTTCCATTCCTGGTAGCGGGTAGATTTTTCTGTGTAAGAAGCCAGGCGGTTGCTTTCCAGCGTTTCAATCGCCAGGCGGGAGATGTTCTCGAGCGCCAGATGCAGCACGGCATGCTCCGCCACGCTGGAGTGGCCGTACCCGACAATCCATTTCTCGCTGAATTTCGAAGATTTTTCGGCGTCCAATTCCGCGGCAATCTGGTCAAAGGCCTCAGGTGAACGCGAGGTTTTCGCGAAGGTAACCGCGATGGTTTCCGCGCTGAATTGGCTGGGACTAAGCCGGTAGATTCTCCTGGAAAGATTCATGGGTCAGTATTCTCCGGGCTTCCTGTTTATCCTGCTCAATTTGCCTGATGAGGTCTTCCACACGCTCAAACTTGATTTCGCTCCGCAGATGCTCGATGAATTCCACGGTGAGATCCTCGTGGTAGATATTATCATCAAAATCCAGCAGCAGGGTTTCGATATTTGCCCGGGTAGTATTCTCGAAAGTCGGGCGCACGCCCACACTGGTCACGCCCAAAAGTTTCTCCCCATTGAAACAGGCGCGCGTGGCGTATACACCGTACTGCGGCAGGATTTTCTGAGGGAACACCACCTGATTCGCGGTCGGAAAGCCCAATTTGGAGCCCAGATGTTTGCCTTCCACCACCTTGCTTTTCACGAAATACGGCCGGCCGAGCAAACGCGCGGCTTCCCGAACATCCCCGGCTTCCAGGGCTTCGCGTACCCTGCCGGAAGAAACCGGAATTCCGTCCAGGCAAAAAGGAGGCACCACATCCATGGCGATTCCGTTCTCGGCGCACAAGCCGCCAATTTGGCGCAGCGTGCCGGTGCGGTCCTTACCCAGCGCAAAGTTTTCGCTGACGGTCAGACCGCGCAGGTCAAGATGCTCCAGCAGCAGCGCAAAGAACTGCCCGGCGCTCAGGTCCGCGAGCGCCCGGTCAAATCTCAGCGTAAATACAAAATCGAGGCCGCTTTGCTCCAGGAGCAGCTTCTTTTCAGCCTCGCAAGCCAGATAGAACGGTCCGCGGATATTCTGCAGCACCACCCGCGGGTGGGGTTGAAAGGTAATCATTGCAGTCTGGCTGCCCTCTTTCGCGGCGCGCTCTTTCAACCGGTCCAGCAGAGCTAGATGCCCGCGGTGAAGTCCATCAAAATTCCCGATGGTAATCCATAAGGGCAGCTTTCCTTCCGCGGGCCAGTCTTCGTAAAATCGGGTCAAGGTATCCTCAATTTTCCAGCCAAAAAAAAACCCTTTTGGCATCGGCCAGGCAAGGGTTATCTTTTACTCGCCTTCAAGGCATTACAGGAAGAACACTTTGCGGGGCTGCCATTCATTCGTCGCGCTGTCGTATTCCACCAATGCCACAAGTTCCCCTTCCTGACTGACCGCGCGCGCCCATTTGCCAGGTTCCACAACGTCCACTGCCGGAACGCGGTGTCCGTGGCGCATTTCATCCACTTGCTCCACCGTCAGTTCCACCGTATACCAATCGCCCAGCGCTTCCGCGGCCGGGATGAGGTATTGGTACCAATCGCCGTTCGTGAAGGCTTCCTGTAGTTTGCGCAAGGAAACGGCATCCCGCAAACCGAAACTGCCGTTTTTTGTGCGGCGCAAGCCGGTAAGCGTGGCACCGCAGCCCAGTTTTTCACCCAGATCGTGCGTCAGGGAGCGCACATAGGTGCCCGAAGAACATTGGATGTCGATCACAGCCTCGGGTGGGTCCCAATCGAGCAATTCCAGTTCGTGCACCTGAATCATGCGGGGCTCGAGGTCCACTTCTTCTCCTCTGCGGGCAAGTTCATAGGCTTTTTCGCCTTTGATCTTAATCGCGGAGTAAGCGGGCGGTTTCTGTTCAAATTCGCCGATAAAGCCCTGCAGCGCTTCCTCAAACTCTTCATAGCTGATTTCCACGGGCGAGCGGCGCATCACACGGCCTTCCAGGTCATACGTATCCGTGGTGATCCCCAGCTCAATAACGGCCTGGTAGCGCTTTTCCGAGGCAGAAACATACTCGCTCAGGCGCACAGCCGGCCCAAGCAGCACGACAAGCACGCCGCTGGCGCGCGGGTCGAGCGTGCCAGTGTGGCCTGCTCTGCGGATTTTAGTGCCGTTCCGGATAATCTGCACTACATCGTGCGAGGATAAACCGACTGGTTTATCCACCACCAACACCCCGGAGACGCTGTTGGCCAGGTTCTCTCTGCTTTCCATCATTTCATCGGACATAGTAATCTCACTTATTTACAGAATATCCCGGATCAGCTGGCTTCCAGGAGTTGTCTCGTGCGATGTAAAACCTTGCTGACAACTTCTTCCAAGGAGCCTTCCACATCCGCTCCAGCGGCTGCGGAATGCCCCCCTCCCCCAAATTCGAACGCGATTGTAGATACATCAATACCCTCTGCAGAGCGCCAACTAACTTTTACCCGGTCCTGAGTCTGTTGAATAAATAATACCACAACACGCAGCCCGGAGACGGAAGAGAGCAAGTTAATCAAGTCAGCATCATCATTTTCAGGATAGACAGCCTTAATTCTATCATCAAGCGTCAGGACGGTCCAAAGTAATTTGTCTTCGTGCTGGATTCGGGTGAGACCCTGCCCCCAATAGCGCAGCTCCGGGATGGAGCGCGAAAGCAAGGTCTGCCGGTACACCAGCGGCAAATTAGCGCCGCGATCCATCAAATCCGCGGCGGTGCGCAAAGTTCGCGCGTCTGTGCCGGATGTGCGGAAGCCAATGGTATCTCCCAGGATTCCAGTCAAAAGGCACTGCGCCGCGTTGGCATCCACCGTCAAGCCCCAGCGAGGCAGGTGTTCCGCGAGCACGAGCGCGGTTGCCGGTGCGTCCGCTTCCACCAGGTTGATTTTGCCAAAGTTCAGGTTGGTCTGGTGGTGGTCAATGTTCAGGTCAGGTATTGGCAGCCCCTCGAGGACGCTTCCGAGGCGCTTCGGGTCGCTGCAATCCACAGTAATCAGGGTGTCGAAACCGCTCCGGATTGAGCGCGCAACCCTTTCCGCCCCGGGCAGAAAAGCGTACTTTTCGGGCAGCCCATCCTGCAAGACCAGCTGCACCTGCTTGCCCTCCGCGAGCAGAGGCAGCCCCAAACCAAGCAGCGAGCCCACCGCGTCCGCGTCCGGGCGAATATGCGCAGCGATCACAACCGAGCGCGCGCTTTTCAGCAGTTTCTGGATTTGAAGGTCAACCGTTTCAGTCATTGCTTTCCTGGTCCTCCCCTTCATCGGCTGCCTCGCCAACCTGGTCGCTTTCATCGCGCAGCTGCGCCAGGAGCGTATCAATCCGGTCTGCCCTTTCCGGGGTTGGATCCCAAAAAAAGCGCAGTCTGGGCATCACGCGCAGGTCGATTTCGTTGGCGAGCTCGAACTTAAGAAAGCCGCGCGCGTGATTAAGCGCCTCGAGGACCTCGCGTTCGCGGACCCGCCCTTCCGGTGCCGAGACGTAAACGTTGGCAAAGTCCAGCTCCCGGTCCACCTTGACATCGGTGATATTCACACCCGTCAGGCGCGGGTCTTCAATTTTGTTCAGCAGCGTCAGCGAAAGGATTTCCTTGACGCGGTCATTAATGCGTTTCATTCGCAGTGGTGTAGGCATCTTCCCTCCTGTGAAAGGTAATTAGCTGGCTTAGCCGCCAAATTTCTCCATGATGTAGCTCTCGATGGTATCCCCAACCTCAAAATCTTCGAAGTTCTTGATCGAAATACCGCATTCCATCCCCTCGCGCACTTCGCGCACGTCTTCTTTTTCACGCTTCAGCGAGGAAATTTCACCGGCAAAGACCTGCTCACCGGCGCGCATCACGCGCACGCTGGCGTTGCGGCGGATTTCGCCATCCAAAACCCGGCAGCCAGCCGCCATGCCGGCTTTGGATACCTTGAAAGTGGCCAGCACCTGCGCAGTACCGATGACTTTTTCCACCATTTCCGGTTCGAGCAAGCCCTTAAGCGCTTTTTCGACGTCTTCCAGCATGCGGTAGATGATTTTATACACGCGGATGGAAACGCCTTCGGCTTCGGCCATATGGCGGGTGTTCGGGTCCACATCCACGTTAAACCCGAGGATGACCGCGTTGGAAGCCGCCGCCAGGGCCACGTCTGACTCGGTTACATTGCCTGTTTCCGAATGCAGCACCTGAATGGAAATGTCTTTTTCTTTTTTCCCCAGGTCTTCCAGGGAATTTACGATGGGTTCCAGCGAGCCGCGTACGTCCGCTTTCAAAATCAGACGCAGTTCCCGGGTTTCGCCGGATTTCACCTTGGCGAATAATTCTTCCAGTGTGGCGCGCTTAATATTGCGCTTGGCTTCGCGTTCAGCTTTCCGGCTTTCGACAATCGCGCGCGCTTCGCGTTCATTTTCGACTACCTGAAAAAGGTCCCCGGCATCCGGCAAATGGTCCAGGCCCATCACCACAACCGGCGTGGAGGGCGGCGCTTTTTCGATGCGCTTGTTGCGCTGGTCGAACATGGCTTTAATCTTGCCGTAGCTTTCCCCGGCGACGACCACACTGCCGACCTTGAGGGTGCCGTTTTGCACCAGAAGGGTTGCCATCGGGCCGGTGGTTTTGTCCAGCTTCGCCTCCACAACGGTGCCGATGCAGGCGCCCTTGGGGTTCGCTTTAATAATCATATTATCGGCGACCAGCAGGATGGTTTCCAGCAGGTCATCCAAACCTTTGCGGGTCTTCGCTGAGACGGGTACAACGAATGTATCGCCTTCCCACTCATCCGGCTGCAGGCCGATGTCCGCGAGCTGGCGCTTAACCAGGTCGGGGTTGGCATCCGGTTTATCGATTTTGTTCAACGCGACCACAATCGGAACCTGGGCGGCTTTGGCGTGGTTAACCGCTTCTTTGGTCTGGGGCTGAACGCCGTCATCGGCAGCCACCACAAGGATTACGATATCCGCGCCCTTTGCGCCGCGCGCGCGCATGGACGAAAACGCCGCATGCCCGGGGGTATCCAGGAAGGTAATCAAACGGTTCTTGTGTGTCACCTGATACGCGCCAATATGCTGGGTAATGCCGCCGGCTTCGCCGCCGGCCACGTTCGTGTGACGCACTGCATCCAACAGGGTGGTCTTGCCGTGGTCCACGTGGCCCAGGATGGTAATGACAGGGGGTCGGTTTTCCAGCTTGCTGGGGTCTTCATCCATGATGACGCGCCGCCAGAGCGGAATTTCACCGGTTTCCTCAACCGGCACTTCTTCCTTCTGCAGCTGTGGGGTGAAGCCCAATTCTGTGGCAACCACCGCGGCCGTGTCAAAGTCCACGGTCTGGTTGATGCTGGCCATCACACCGTTGCTCATCAGGATTTTAATCACCTGGACCGGGCTGGCATTTAACTGCGCGGCCAAATCACGGACACTTAAACTATAGGGGAGTGTAACGTCTTTTTTCCCATCATTGCTCATAATCCACCTCCATTGTTAATTCAGGTCGCTGGCGCCGTTGGATCTGGTTTTCTGAGCCTGACAGGGAAAAGCGTTACATAGGATAATCCTTAACGAACGCTTTCGCTGTCAGCGGAGACGCCTGATTTTTCTGTCTCCGTTGGCAGGGTATCCATATAGGCGCTCAATGCGACCATATCCTGCTCAGTAAGCCCGGTCCGCAGCGCATTGGCAAGCGGACCTTTCAGTCCTTTTACCCAGCAGGATTTCACATCGTGAAGATATGCTCCCCTGCCGGCCAGCTTACCCGTCGGGTCCACCAACACACCTTGTTCCGTGCGTACCAAACGAATCAGGTTACGTTTTGGCATTACCTCACGGCATCCTACGCAGGTGCGCTGCGGGACATGCTTTGGTTTGCGTTTGCTTTTAGCTGCCACCTTGATCTGCTTGGGTTAATTCTCGTTCTTGTTTACCAATCTTCGTCCCATTCGCCATCATTTTTATGCTTATAACGGACGATGTCTTCTTCCTTATCAGGGTCGTATTCCACAGTATAACCCTTTTTCTTCTTGCCTTTGCCCTTCTTACCTTGTTTCAGGTCGCCGGATTCTTCGTCCTCGGTCACAACGTCGCGGGCTTTTTCCTCGCGGCGTAGGGATTCCAACTTGAAGAGTTCTTCGAAGCTCTTTTCCTCGCCGCCGGATTCTTCCACAACTGCCGGCTCCTCAGGCGCTTCGACCGTCGGGGCTTCCACAACCACAGCTTCCACCACTGCTTCGCTCACAGCCGCTTCAGCGCCGCCTTCGAGGGCAGCCTCCGGGACCGCTTCCGGTTCGGCGGGGGTTTCCACAGCCGCGGGCTCGGGAACGGTCTCGAGTGTGGGGAACTGGTAAGTCTGTACCAGCGTCTGAATTTCCTCCATAGCTTTCGGTCCGATGCCGTTGAGCGAGAGGATTTTGTCCGGGTCGAGCTTCACCTGCAGCATCAGGTCGCCAAAGCTTTCCATGCCAGCTCCCTGCAGGATTGCCAGCATGTGTTCCTTCAAGGGCACGTCCAGGATGGGCATTTCGAAAGCGCGCGGGTCGATGGAGGCGCGCAGCGCCTTGAGGTGCGCCTGGGCCGCGGCGTCTTCCTGTTTTCGGTCCGCTTCACCCCGTTTTTCCACGCGGTCGACGAAACGAGCCATCAGCGTGACTTCCTCGGCGGTCGGCGCTTTGCCTTCCTCTTTCTTCCTGAGGATTTCCGCAACGCGCGCTGTGGTTTCAGCTTCCTGCACGGCCAAATCCTTGAGCGAGGGGTCGTCGCGCAGTTTTACCAGCGCGCGTGAAGCCGCCTCGGGAACGCTCAGGATGTCAATCCGCCAGCCGGTCAATTTTGCCGCCAGGCGCGCGTTCTGCCCTTCTTTACCAATGGCCAGGCTCAGTTGGTCTTCCGGGACAACCACCGTGGCGGTCTTGTTTTCGGAATTAGCCAGGCTCAGATACACGCCGGTGACTGGTTTGGCCGGGCTGATGGCTTTTTCGATATAAGCTGCCGGGTCGCTTTTCCACTCGATCACGTCAATTTTCTCACCGTGCAGCTCGTTGACAATCGCCTGAATGCGCACACCTTTTTGACCAACGCAAGCGCCGACCGGGTCGATGCCCATTTGGGTCGCGGAGACAGCCACCTTGGCGCGCTGCCCCGGTTCGCGGGCAATAGAACGGATTTCCACAATGCCGTGATAAATTTCAGGCACTTCATTCTCGAGCAAACGGCGCAGGAAATTGCGGTGCGTGTGCGAAAGCATAATCTGCAGACCCTTGGGGGTGTCTTTCACTTCGTAGACGTACGCGCGAATGCGTTCGTGCAAGCGGAAACGCTCACCGGGGATCATGTCTTTACGCAGCATAGTGCCTTCGGCTTTCAGGTCAAGCCCAATCGTGGCCTGAACGCGGTTAACCGCCTGCAACACGCCGCTGATAATCTCGCCGACCTGGCGGCTGAAGAACTCAAATTGCTGGCTCTTTTCCGCGTCGCGAATTTTCTGCTGGATTGCCTGACGGGCGGCAGAGGCGGCAATGCGGCCGAAGTCTTCCGGCGTGGATTCCACCATCACCAGGTCGCCAATCTGCGCATTTGGGTCCACCTTGCGGGCTTCATCCAGAAGCACTTCAGTGCGCGAGTC
Source organism: Anaerolineaceae bacterium (assembly GCA_035403825.1). GTDB lineage: Bacteria > Chloroflexota > Anaerolineae > Anaerolineales > Anaerolineaceae > Mesolinea. Next base: position 5,162 of record DAONFX010000016.1, on the reverse strand, counting down.
AATAATCGAGTCAGCGACTTCTTTTTCAGCAAAGATTTTTACCGACCCTTTGTCCATATCGATATCTACTGAAACGCTTTGGGCAGCGGAAGCGCCGACGGCTTTACGATACGCCGCGACCATCGCAGTTTCGAGCGCGCCCATAATAATTTCGCGCGAAAGCTGCTTTTCTTCCAGAACCTCGTTGAAGGCTAAGGCAAACTCGCTTTTCATCTCTTCTTACTCCAATATTCCGTTCTTTCGTGGGCATACCTTCCTGATAAAAAGAAAAGTGGGAAGCTCCCACTTTTCAGACCAGAAAAGTATCGCATTGAATAATGCACATAGTGTACCATGTTTTCGATTAAATGCAAGAAAAGCTCTCAAGGGGTTGATAAAAGCTCAAGAAAGAACTTACCAAACCCCAGTGGTTTTACAAAGGGACCATCCTATTTTGACGAACAAGCGGACGAACAGCTTTTCCCCGCTTACTTTCTTTCCACGCGGACGAAATTTATACTATGATCCTGATGAATTATCGCTGGGACGGGGAGTTGATATTTGTTAGAGATCCGCGCCCTCCATCAAACGTTTTTCCCTTTCCCCAGCGGATTGATCGCGCCACAAAAAAACCCTTGCCGCTGGGGAAAGGTCCGCGTTCGGGTACCTGTGTCGCCTTATTGAGCTTGAGACTGTCAAAACGAAATTATCCTGAAATTCCAATGATTCATTGCCCTTGCCCTCAGCCTTTGCATTACAGGCTCTCAAAGCCCGCGTTATTGCATGTATAATGTACATGGAACTCCGGAGGATAACATGAGTGCACAACGTACTTGGTGGCGGGACGGCGTTATCTATCAGATTTACCCCCGTTCTTTTCAGGATACCAACGCAGATGGGCTTGGCGATCTGCAAGGCATCATTCAGCGCCTGGACTATCTCAAGGAACTGGGCATCGACGGCATCTGGCTCTCGCCGATCAATCCCTCCCCCGACGTGGACTTCGGCTATGATGTGTCCGATTATCACGGGATTGATCCCAAATTCGGCACGTTGCAGGATTTTGACCGCCTCCTTCAGGAAGCGCACCAGCGGGATATTCATATCATTCTGGATCTGGTGCTGAACCATACCTCCGACCAGCACCAGTGGTTTCAGGAATCGCTTAAATCCAAGGACAACCCATACCACGACTGGTACATCTGGCGCGACCCGGCGCCTGACGGGGATTACCCGAATAATTGGCTGGCGATTTTCGGCGGCCCGGGCTGGGAATACAACAGCGAACTGAACCAGTACTACTACCATACCTTTTGCCCGGAGCAGCCCGACCTGAACTTCCGCAATCCGGACGTGCGCCAGGCAGTCCTGGAGGTGTTTCGCTTCTGGCTGGAACGCGGCGTGGACGGTTTTCGCCTGGACGTCTTCAATGCCTACTACAAACACCGCGAACTGCGCGATAATCCCCGCCGAAAGGGTTTTTATCTGCGCCCCTACGACCGCTTCGAACATGTCAACGACTGCTCGCAGCCGGAGATGTTCCCGCTGCTTCAGGATATCCGCCGCCTGGTGGACCAATATCCGGACCGCTACGTGGTCGGCGAAACATTTCTGGCCAGCCCCGTTCAGGCGCGCATGTACATTGCCCCCGACCTGCTGCACGCCGGCTTCGACTACGCCTACGCCCGCAGCACCTGGAGCGCTTCCTCATTTGGCAACGCCATCGCCTATTGGGACGCGCTGCACGGCGAGGAGGACTGGCCGAATTACTTCCTGAACAACCACGATACCCCCCGCAGCGCCGCGCGTTACGTGACCGGCGAGGAGGACGCCCGCCTGAAGCTCCTGGCTTGCATGCACCTGACCGTACGCGGTACTCCCTACCTCTACTACGGCGAAGAAATCGGCATGCGGGACACGCGCTACAAACGCAAAGAAATCCAGGACCCGGTCGGGAAGCGCAAATGGCTCAGCGTGCAGGGGCGCGATGGCTGCCGTTCCCCCATGCAGTGGGACGCGAGCATGAATGCCGGCTTCAGCCCTGCCCGACCCTGGCTGAGGGTGAATCCGGATTACATCAGCAGGAACGTGGAAGCCCAGCAGCAGGAACCGCAGTCGCTGCTCTCTTTCTACCGCGCGCTCATCCACTTACGGCGGGAAAACCCCGTGCTGCACGCTGGCAGCCTGGAATTGCTGCCGCTCGAAAACGAATCCGTGTTGGTTTATCGGCGCAGCACCCCATCCCGGCAGGCGCTTGTGGCGCTCAACTTTTCCAACCGTCCGCAGCAAATCACTCTGCCCTCGTTGGAAATTGAAAATCAGACCTGGCAGCTCCTTTTTGGCGGCAATGGACCTGCTGCGCCGGAGCTCGATTCCGGCAGCTTGTGCTTGCCGCCCTACGGCACCGCAATCCTGCTCAGTTAGGCTTGCGGGGAGAGGCGGCAAGTGAGCACAACCCCACGATTTGATCCGCTGCAAGCCCCCTTCATCGCCGGGAGCGACCGCCCCCAAACCGGCCTCCCCCTGGACAGATTCTTACCACCCTACTATCCAGGTATGGTTTCCAACTGGGTTAATTCCCGCGCGGAGCCCGGCGCCTGGATTTTGGACCCTTTTGGCAATGACCCCTTCGCCGCGCTGGAATTAGCCCGCTCCGGCTACCGCGTGCTGGTCGCCGCGAACAACCCCATCGCGGCCTTCATTCTGGAAGTCATGGCATCCGCGCCCGGCGTCGAAGAAATCGGCGATGCAGTGCTTGCCCTGGCAGACCTGCGGATGAGCGAGGGGGCCCGCCTGGAGGATTACCTGAACGCTTTTTATCAGCTGCCCTGCCCGGAGTGCGGGGGGCTGGCGGAAGTTACCAGTTTTGTGTGGGGGGAAGAAGGCCCCGAACCTGTCAGCATGCAGTGGAGCTGCCCGCGCTGCCGCAAGAACGGCGAACTCCCTGGCAGCGCGGAAGCCTACCAGCGTCTGAAGGCGCTGCCCTCGTACACCTTGCACCGCGCCAAAGCTTTGGAACTGACTGCCAGCATCGACGACCAGCTGAGGCCCGTCATGGAAGAGGTGCTGCGCTTTTATTCTCCGCGCGCGCTGATCCTGCTGCAGATACTCCTTAACAAAATCAACCATCCGGGTTTTTCGGAGCGCCAGCGAAAGCTGCTCAAAGCGCTCTTCCTGACGACCGCCGACCAGATGAATCAGCTGTGGACCTACCCGCTCGGGCGCAACCGCCCGCGCCAGCTCATCCGTCCGCCCGCCTGGCAGGAGAGCAACCTGTGGCAGGCCTTTTTGCGCTCCCGCTCAGTTTGGCAGACGAATCAGGCGCCCGTGACTTTGCGGACCTGGCCGGATTTGCCCCCGCAAAAAGGCGGCATCAGCCTCTTCCGCGGGCGCTTGCGCGAGCTCGACCCGCAGCCTGATCCCCGCCTGATGTCCCTGGTGTATGCCTCCTTACCCCGCCGCAACCAGGCTTATTGGAACCTGAGCGGTCTTTGGGCGGGCTGGCTGTGGGGCAAGGAAGGTCCTACGCCGCTGCGCCACAGCCTGCTGCGCCAGCGCTACGATTGGACCTGGCATTCCCAGGCGCTGGTGAAAGTCCTGAGCAAACTTCCCATGTTGGTGCAAAAACAGACCCCAATCCTGCTCCAAATCGGCGAGCTGGACGGGCTTTTCTTGATTGCCGGCATCCTGGCGGGACAGGAGTCCGGGCTGCGCCTGCTCACCTGCGCTTCCGACGGTGAGCAAGACACCTTGCAGTGTGTCTGGGCAATCGGCGCCAACGCCGCCGGGCTGAACGCAAAAAACCTGCGCCTGGCTGCCAAAGAGGCTGCCCAGGCGCACCTTGCAGAACGCGGCGAACCTGCCAGCTACCTTTCCTTGCTCACCCAAATTGTGGTCTCAACGCACCAACAGGGTTTGCTTGGCGCCCAAGCCGGGAAAACGCTGAACGAACTCCAGGAAGAATTGGAAGCTTGCCTGGCGGATACGGACGCCTTTGTGCGTTTCAACCCCGGCATCGCCCCGGATACCGGCCAATACTGGCTGCGGCAGCCCGTGATTGACCACGCGCCCCTGGCGGAACGCCTGGAAACAGCCCTGCTCGAGCACCTGCGCGCCAATCCCAACCCTTCAGCATCCGCGGTGCGGCGGTCAGCCAACCTGAGCTGCCCCGGCCTGCTTACCCCGGAGGGCGAACTGGTGGACGCGGTCATGTCGGCTTACGCCGACCGCGTGCCGGGCAGCCAACCCGGCTGGCAGCTGCGCGTTCAGGAGGAACTGCAGACCCGCGAGAAAGACCTGTCTGAAATAGACAGCATCCTGCGGATTCTGGCTGCCCGACTGGATTACAGCATTCAAAGCAGTAAGGAAGCTCTCCATTGGGTTGGCAGGACGGGCATCGTGGCGCACAGCTTCTTCCCTGTACTGACGACCTGCGTGACCCCCCTGCTGCACCTCTTCAGCCGCATGCCCGGGCAAAAATACTTCCTCATCCCTGCCAGCCGCTCCAACCTGGTCTCTTACCGCCTGAAGCGGGATCCCAACTTCCAGCTGCTGTGCGGAGAAAGCTGGCATTTCGTGAAATTCCGTCAAATCCGTAATTTACAGTTGGACGCGCTGCTCACGCGCGAGAGTTTCGCTCAGCGCGTCCTCGAAGACCCGCCGGAGTTCCAGCGAGCCCAACTCAGTTTGTTCTAATCCCGGAAAAGTTCTTCGAAACCCCTACGGATTTTCATCCGAAGGCGGCAGCGTCTCCCCGGGCGTCGGCGTCGGGGGCGGTTCGGGCGTTTCCAGCGGAGGAGTCGGCGTCGGCGTCACGGTCGGAATCTCGGTCGGTGTTTCGGTCGGCATTTCGGTCGGCGTGGGTGTGGGCGTCGGGACGGCCAGGTGGAGCGTGAACCTCTTTTCCACCTGCGTGTCCACCGTGCTGCGCAGCCGGATGCGAACGGTCACAATTTCCGCTGTGACCCCAGTCAAATCCCAGGAATAGATTTCTTCCGCGGAGCGCACCGGGGTGTTTTCCCAGTCCACCAGGGTGTTCCATTCCCCGGGCTTCTCGCCTTCGCCCCAGTCAATCTTGAACTCCTTGAAATTCGCGGTAGCGTCAATGACGCCGACAATCTTGAAGGGATTCTCGGTGATGGTGCGTCCGTCTGTGAGGGTGACCATATCGATGACCGCGCGGG
>DAONFX010000015.1:0-29007 GCA_035403825.1 Anaerolineaceae bacterium | reverse complement strand
CGGATTATCCCCGCAGCACGGAGGCTCACCGTTCCGAAAAGTTCATTCTTTTCAGCATGAATCCCCTTTCTCCGACGGCTCCAATCGACGGTGGCGAGGATTTACGAAGCGTGAAAGCCCTCCAAAAGGAGGGGTCCTGATGGGTTTATGCCAATATCCCCGGGCAGCCAGCCCGAAAAGTGGAGGGTGAACCTCTCCCGCGTGCGGTGCAGCAACGGCGTGGAAGGCACCCTGCTCATTTCCTCCCTCCCCAGTTCCGGCGATCTTTTCATCCGTACATAAAAATCAGCCGCCCTAAAAGGGCGGCTGCTATTGAACCAGCGTTTCCAGGTTTTATGAAAAGTGTAAGGCTACGCGCAACCTTTCAGCCCCAGCAGACATTCTGGTGGTGCTGAAATTTAGTCTTCTTTGGTCAGGGTGGACAGGTAGAAGGTCAGGCCCATCTGTTCCATCTTGGTCTGTTCGGTCTCGATGTAATCGATGTGGGCTTCTTCATCCACCAGGATCGCGTCGAGCATTTCCTTGGTACCGTTATCGCCGGCTTCCACGGCCACTTTGATGGCCGCGTTGTACTTATCGATGGCTTCCTGCTCGGCAGCATGGTCATTCGCAAACATCTTGGGGACGTCCGCGCCAATGTGGATGGCCTTCAGATTGCTGACGATTGGCATGCCTTCCAGGAACAGGATGCGGGCAATGTGCTTTTCAGCATGGCGCATCTCGGTGATGGCACGTTTTTCAATCGCTTCGTGCAGCACGGGATAACCCCAATCCTCAGCCATTTCGCCGTGAACCATGTACTGGTTGATAGCGGTCAATTCATCCGAGAGTAAATCATTTAATACTTCCAGAACTTTCGTGTTACCTTTCATGTTTCGCTCCTTATGGATAACATTTGTAACGATTATTATAGCACAGCTTGCAAGAAAATATTGGTTATCATATAACCCGATTTTTTCCGGGTCGTCAGGAATTCAGGAGCAAGACGCGCGGCTTAATCCATGGGAAGAAGGATTCCGTCACTTAATTTTCTGCGCGCCGCCCAGGAATGCCGGATAAGCAGGGTTATAATTCTGGCATGGCAACGCTCAACTTACGAGTCAACGGCAGCTCTTATTCCCTCCCCGAAATCCCCGGTGAGACGCTCGCTTCCCTCTTGCGCGGGCGTCTGCATCTGACCGGCACGAAAGTCGGCTGCGGCGAAGGGCGCTGCGGCATTTGTACCGTGTTGGTGGATGATAAACCGGTCAAGTCCTGCCTTTACCCAGCCAGGAAAGCCGCGGGGAAATCCCTGCTTACGATCGAGGGGCTGCGCGCGCGCTCTCCCACTCCGGGCAGTCCGCATCCGCTGCAGGAAGCTTTCACTTCTTACGGGGCGATTCAATGCGGTTTTTGTACGCCGGCACAAATTTTGAACGCCTATGCCTATCTGCTCCAACACCCGGACCCGGATTATGAGGAGTTGAAGGCTGCGCTAAAGGATGTGCTCTGCCGCTGCGGCACGTATGAGGCCATCCTGCAGGCGGTGTTGGCGGCAGCTGCGGTCATGCGCGGCCGCGGTCCGCTTCCAGCCCCAAAGGTCAGCCTGGTTCCAGCGGAAACCAGTGTAATCGGTACCCTGCATCCCCGGCCGGACGCAGCGGCTAAAGCTGACGGTTCAGCGGTCTTTACGGATGACCTGGCTTTTTCCGGGATGCTCTTCGCGCGCGTATTGCGCGCGAACGTTCCCCACGCAATCTTACACTCGTTGGATATCTCCCGGGCGTTGGCGCTGCCTGGTGTGCAAGCCGTGCTCACCGCCAAAAACCTGCCCGCTGCGCGTTTGCACGGTTTATTCACCAGCGATTGGCCTATTCTGGTAGGGATTGGGGAGCGCATTCGCACGGTGGGGGATGCCCTGGCGCTGGTTGCCGCAGATACTCAAGCTGCCGCGGACGCCGCAATTGCGCTTATTCAGGTCGGGCTGGAACCCCTGCCGGTGCTTTCCACACCCCAGCAGGCGCTTGCCCCCCAGGCCGAACTTCTGCATGAGAAAGGGAACCTGCTGAAGCACATCGAGGTGCGCAAAGGCGACCCTGAACAGGGCTTTCGGGACGCGGAAATTATCCTTGAACACAGCTTTTTCACACCTTTTACCGACCATCTGTTCATGGAGCCGGAATGCAGCCTGGCAGTGCCGCTGCCCGATGGGCGCATGGAAGTCTATTGCGGTTCGCAGATCCCCTACTCCGATCGCAGCCAGGTCGCGGCAGCGCTGGGCGTCCCGGAAGAACAGGTGCGCATTCGCGGGCAGCTCACAGGCGGGGGCTTCGGCGGAAAAGAGGACATCGCAGGCCAGATTCACGCCGCCTTGCTGGCCCGGGCAACCGGAAGACCGGTAAAGCTGCTTTTCAGCCGGCGCGAAAGCCTGCTGGTGCACCCCAAACGGCACGCTACCCAAATCCGGGTGAAGTTAGGCGCGCGGAAAAACGGGCTGCTCGTTGCCGCGGAGACAGAACTTTTTGGCGATACCGGCGCTTACGCCTCGCTTGGCGAAAAAGTGATGACCCGCGCGACCACGCACTCCACTGGTCCGTATGTCATTCCCCATGTCAAGTCCGACTGCTACGCTGTCTATACGAATAACCCGCCAGCCGGCGCTTTCCGCGGTTTTGGCGTGCTGCAGTCCGCCTTCGCGGTGGAAAGTATGATGGATATTCTGGCGCACTCCCTGGGAATGGACCCGCTGGAACTGCGCAAGATTAACGCGCTGCACGCAGGCAGCCTGACGAACACAAATCAGCTGCTTGAAGGCAGCGTTGGTTTGCCGGATTGTTTGCGGGCGGTGGAACGGGCGCTGCGCGAGGCCGCGGGAGCAGAACCCTTTAAGCCCACGCGCCTTACCCGCGGCGGCAAACAGTACCTGCGCTGTTGGGGAACCGCCGCAGCCTACAAGAACACTGGCCTGGGCGGCGGCGCGGATGATGCTGGCGCGGCGGACCTTGAACTGTGCCTGGACGGCCGCATGCAGGTTCGCAGCGCTGCCGCGGAAATCGGACAGGGGCTGGTGACCACCCTGCAGCTCATCGCGGCGGAAGTGTTTTCGCGGGACCCACGGGACGTGGATGTGCTGGTGATGGATACCGACCTCACCCCCGACAGCGGCCCGACCACTGCCTCGCGTCAGACTTTTGTCACGGGCAACGCAGCCCTGCTGGCTGCCAAAGAGCTCAAGCAGCACATTCTCGCCAATCTGTCTGCGCGCTGGGATACGGAGCCGGAGCAAATCCGTTTCAGTTCTGAAGGCGCGCGAACCAGCCCCCAAGATGAACCGGACGCTGCGCACAGCATGCGCTGGCCGGAGATTGCCGCGCTGATGGATGCCAGCCCGGCAGGCAGATCCATCCGCAGAGTCTACCACGCGCCTGAGACCAGCCCGCTCGGCGGCCCGGCGCCGATTCACTTTGCTTATTCTTTCAGCGCGCAAGCAGTCGAGATTGAAATCTCGTTGGAGGACGGCGGCGTACAGGTGCTGCAGGTGATTTCCGCGAACGACGCCGGACGCGTCTTGAATCCCCTGGGTTTTCAGGGACAAGTGGAAGGCGGCATCGTCATGGGCGTGGGGCACGCATTGATGGAGGAGTTCCGCGTGAATGAAGGCGTCGTGGAGACGGATCGGATGGCGCGCTACCCAATCCCGCGCATGCCGGACAGCCCCCAGGTCAAATCTATACTCGTGGAACACCCGACTGCCGAAGGGCCGTTTGGAGCGAAAGGTGTGGGCGAAATTGTCAGCATTCCCACCCCGCCCGCGGTTGCCAATGCGCTCTTCAACGCGATTGGCTTGAGGGTTTTCCGCCTGCCAATCCGGGCGGAAGAAGTGCTCGCGTATCTGCGAGAGCACCCTCAGGCTTAAGTCTGCCCGTCTATTTCCTCTTCCTGTGCCATTCGGCTTCCCATTCCGCGTCGCGCCGGTGCGTGCCGTCGCAAAGCGGCTTGTTGCGGGAATTCCCACAGCAGCACAGGGTCACCCGGTTGCGCGCCGCGAAAGGCACGCCGTCAGACCGTTTTATCTTCAGGTAACCAGTCACCCACAGCGGGCCGCGAATGGGACCGTGGGATGTGATTTCGAAGGTCTCAGCAATTTCCTGCGGCAGGTCAGGCTCAACTTCAGGTTCGTCCGGGTCGAGTTGGTAGGTCAGCGCGCCGGATGGACAGCGTTCGATCATCGCCATTGCCAGCGAGCGCTTGAGGGTGTCCTCAGATTCTGCTGTCAGACGGACAATACCTGTATTGCGCAGGTTGCAAAAGCCCGAACTCATGCACAAATCCCGGTATAAATGCACAATAATCTGCTTCCCGCCTGGCAGCACAATGGAATCGTCCTCGCTGCCGTCGGTAGAGGCTGTTTCCTTGCCTTGAAAGGGTTTCAGCAGGTGGGTATTATCGCAGAAGGGCATCTGTTTGGAATTACCGCAGCGGCAGAGTCGGTAACGCGCCTCTGGCAGCTCGTACCGTGAAAGCAGCTGCCAACTGAGGGGCTCTCCGTACTCTGAAACAATCTGCGTTTTGCGGACGAGGGGAACCGCGCCTTCAACGATGTAAGGACCATTCCTGGAAATGGAAATTCCCGGAAGACTGGGGGGAGTGGAATCCTGACTCATGGGACCATCCTTTTACGTAGTCAAGGGATTATATCAGCAGATGCATAGAAAAATATGGTAAGGTCAAAATTGTCAAGGTCAAAATACTGTAAGGTCAAAATACTGTCTATTTCAGCCGCCGCCAGCCTGTAAACATGCTTGTTCGAGCTGAAAATGCGAATTCGTCACAATTTCAGATGAACTAATCCGCCTGCTTGACAATCCGCGCCTATACAGATAAGATAGTTTTTGACAATCAATCCAATTTATTCAAAAGGAGCTTATTATGAAACTGTCTGCACCAAAATTCGTTACCTTTCTCGTCGCGCTCGTGCTTGCCCTGGCCGGACTGCTTGCCCAGTTGGGCGTCATTGCCGTGCTGGCACAATATGCCTTCTGGCTCGTTCTGGCTGGCTTCGTCATCCTGGCCCTGGCCGTTCTCCTGAACGACCTCTAAATCTCGAAGTACGAAAAAATGACTGCCAAACGGCAGCCATTTTCTATTAAGCACAAACTTAGATTTTTTGGGTATACTGCGGAGCCCCGGAACACCATACCTGGTTTTCTGCGTCAATCCGGTACCAGTTATTCGTGACCTCATAGACCGAAACCTCTTCGCCCTTCTGCAGATAGCCCGTAATTGCGTAGCTGGCGCTGGGTCCACGGCGTTTATACAGAGCAGTGACAATTACCTTGACCCTGAATATGGGCTGCTTTACCGGATCGGGTTGGCCGGGGTCCAGCATGCGCATATAGCGCGCGTTCCCGGAGCACCACACGGAAGCCTGCGGGTCGATGCGGAACCAGTCTTCCTTGACCTCATAAACATTCACCTCCTCACCCAGATTGAGGGAACCAACTACGCTGTAGCGCGTGCCGGGGCCTTCGCGCTTGTACAGCGCTGATACCACACAGCGGGCGCGGAAAAGTACTGCGCCAGGGTCCGGCGGCGGAGGATTGGGATTGCCATTATCGGGGTTGTTGAAGTAGCGGAAGACGTCGGTTTTGCTTCCGTTCCAACGGTCAAAATCCATATAGCGGCTGGCAGAGCCGATGGCTTTGTTCTTATCGCCAGTCTGATGAATAAGGTAGGTAGCCACCCCTCGGGGCAAATCAGGCGGACCAGGATGCTCGGGGGTATACGCGGGATACGGAAAAGGTTTTTTGTAGGTTGCCAGCCACCAATCCAGGCGCGGAAGCTGGTCTATTTTAAGGTAGGCATTGACCCAGGAGGCGCGTGAATAGCAAATGGGATAAATGCCGGTGCGCGCTTTGCAGATATCCAGGCATTTTTGGGTGGTAGAGGTGATGCGTTCGCGGGTGTTAATTCCAGCCACTTCCAGGTCAAGGACCAGGCGGTCATGCGTCCAATTTGCCTGCCCTTCCACGATTTTAAAAAGCGCGTCCATTTGGGAAATCGCGCTTTCGCCAAAGTACACCACCAGGTAAGCCATGCGGCAGACCTGGATGCGCGCCATTTCGCTCCAGTAGTAATCAAACATCGGGTCTTTGTAGCCCCAGCAAACCCCTGCCCGCGCGGCAATGAATACCACCTCCTCGGTATGAGCGCGCAAGGCATTAAAATCCTGCCGCTTGGTTCCATCCTGGCTGGTTTGATATTTACTGATATCCACACCAAATGCTCTGGTCATACCATCCTCCGGCTCTTGCGACGCGCCTGCCGGCTGTACGGGTGCAGAAAACAGCGCGCGGCGGGTCGTGTTAGCGTATACGTTGCAATATCAGTGCCAGGGAAAGAGAGCTGGTTTCAGGTCAAGGGAAAACCACCGCTTGAGGCTGCTGCACAAGCTGGCTCCGTGGAAAGAAGTGGAAGGATCGGTTGGTGGGACTGCCTGGATTACTTGCCCAAAACATACAGGGCTAGGATGAGCGCGATAAGAACAATCTGCAGGAAAAGTATCCAATTCAGTTTCCGGTCGAGCGTCTTGCTTGGAATATGATCGTGGTCGGGATTATTTGGCATTTGGATTCCTTTAATTTTTGTGTTTCAACAGTTCTGTGATTGTACAGTATCCTACAGCTTCGTTCCAGTCTGGCAAGAGCTGCAGATAGAGCCGCGCTGCCGCTTTATTTCCGGTGAAAAAGAACAGACCTCCCTTTTGGGAGGTCTGTCTTCAAGCGTTGGGGTTTAGGCCATCTCGTACTTTTCAGTAGCAATCTGGGCCGGGTCCACGCCCATTGCTTTGAGATGTTTGTTCATCGCGTTCATCATAGGCATTGGACCGCACATAAAGTAATACAGTTCCTTATAGTTTTCCGGCAGGGTGCTGAGTAACAGGTCTTTGGTGATGTAGCCTTTGTGCTTGCATTTCTCTACGTCGAGGGGCTTCTCGAGCACTTGAATCACGGTCAGGTTCATGCGGACCTTGAGCGCTTCAAACTCATTGGCGAAGAGCACAGTGTCTTCACACAAGTCGCCGTAAAACACGTACACGGGTCGTTTATCGCCGGTATCGGCAAGGGTATTAACCATGCTCATCACAGGCGCAATGCCGATGCCGCCGCCCAGCAGGACCAAGCCTTTTTGCATGCGCGGATTCTTGAGATTAAAGGTGCCGTAAGGACCATCAACAAACATCCGATCGCCTGGTTTCAGGTCGGGAATGGTGTTGGTGAAATCGCCGGCTTTCTTAATCGAAAAGCGCAGCTCGTCCCATTCCGTGCTTCCGGAGTAGGAGAAGGGATTGCGGCTGATAACGAAGGGCGAAGGTCCCTTGCTAATCCAGGCTACCTGGCCGGCATTGAAGGCAGGGCGCTTGAAACCCTCTGCTTTGAGGTAGACGGAGTAGGTATCTTTGCCTTCTTCCACGACCTTGCTCACGGCATAAGGATGCCTGGCAATTATCAGAGGACGGATAACGCGGATATATAGCGCCAAACCGCCCCAAATACACATCAGAATAATCCAGGCGATGGTCATGCCGGTGTCGCGCAGGTAATAATTGCGCTGGAACATATGCAGCAGACCGAAGACCAGGATCAGAAGCGTGAGAATGTCATGGATGAGCAGCCATGTGGTATAGCTGATTTTGAGCTGCTTGCGATAAATGGAAGTGATCGCGATCAGAACCAAACCACCCAAGCCAATCCATCCGGCAATCATCAGGAAACCGTGGAAGTATACACTGCCGGTGACCAACAGGATGAGGGGGTGTAAAGCCACCAGCAGGACCGCGAAGGCAGATACTGTGTGATGGATCTTGTACATCTTGTCCAATTCCACCACCTCCGACAGCCAGGGGATGCGGGATATGGGGAGAAACTGCATACCCACGACAGCCATCCCAAAGAATGCCAGCGCGACGGAAACATCCCGGATTGGCAGCGCCCAATTGGCTCTGACCAGCATAATTACCAACGGGGTCAGAGTAAGCGCAATACAGAGCGCTACGAAAATAATCAGCTTAGTTTTCTTGGCCATGATTTAAGCGTCTCGATTTCTATGAACGGTTTCGCGCCAGATTAGGGGCGAACCAGACCCTGAGTGCTGACACCGCTGAACTCAGACAGGCTCTCGATGGAGTCGTACATCAGCTGCAGGGCGTAATCCGCGTTGTGAATGTAGGCAGCCGGATCTTTGGTGACGAACATCAGGTTGTAGGCGGCTTTTAGCATGCGGGGTGTGAAGGCTTTGAACTGGTTCGGGAACGCAGATTCTTCCGCGCTCAAGGTGCCGTCGGCATTGGTGTCGATGAAGGCATACGGGTAAGCAGCCGGGTTGAAGCCGAAAGTCGCGCCGGATTTGGCGGTGGAATAACCAGCGAGCGCTTTAATAAGAACAGCACGCATGCCTTCGATTTCATCGTAGGTGCTTTCAGCGGTTCCGTCGCCATCGTAGTCAACTTTGGACATCGAGATTTTCTTGTAATCCTGGTAGCTCTTCACATCAGAATGGCAGGTGGAGCACAGATTGGCATCGCTGCCAGGGACACTCTGCGTATGCAGGGAGTGCGGGTCGTGGCATTCGGTGCAGGAGTTCACGGGTTCGGCATGCTTGAAGGTGCCGGCATAGGTTTTGCCTTCGTACTGGAAGCCCATCCCGCCGTCAGCGCCTGCCTGAGTGGAGGCTGCGGCCAGATAATGAACACCCATTATGCCCTGATCGGCGATGACATCGTCTTCAGCCAGACCGGCAACTTTTTTGGCGACGTCTGCAGATGAACCCATGCCGCTGTGGCAGGTGGAGCAAATCGCGTTTTTACCCATATCAGCAAGCTGCGTTCCGTTTGGCAAGGTCGCGGCGTCCAGTTTGTCTGCGGCGTCGTTGTGGCAGGTCGCGCAGTTGATGGGGTCGATAATCTTGCCGGCAGCATCAACTTTTCCCGCTTCGGAGCCGTCAGCGCCGATGTAATCCTGGAAGCCAGTCGAACTGTGGCATTTAGCGCAGGTTGGCGGAACTTCCTGAGGATCCTCTTCATTCCAATGGTTGAAAGCTTCGGAGGATGCTTCAGCATGCGCTGAGCCGGCCCATTTTGCTGCAACTACATTGATCCCTGAGGTGGTTTCTTCGGCTGGTTCTTCAACCGCCTCTTTGGTAGTGCAGCCAACCCAGGCAACCAAGGCAAGCGCAACTACTGCTAATAAAACGAACAACGTGCTCTTCTTCATGTTCCTCTCCAGTAATTACTATATAAGATATTTTGGATAAAATACATACATAATTATAAAAGCAAGTGCCTATCTGTCAATGTGATAAAAGACACAATTGACCCGTTTTCATTCCTTTCCTGAAAATTCATGCGGTTCTTTCTGCAGCGAGGCGCGTGTTTTTTTTATTTTTCGGCTGAGCAGATACAAATACAGGCAATAAGCGCTCAGTAAACCCAGGATAACTGCATATCCGGCGATGAAGTAATTCAAAGTTTGGGCCATACTCTTATTCTCCCCAGTCGTAGTGGCTGTCGTCCGCAGCCAATTGTTGATTCAAGGCTTCCTGCTCTGCCATCAGGCGGGAGCGGTGAAGTAAAAGCGCTGCATAGAGGACGGTAAAAGCGCCCAGGGAGATAAAAAGCGTCCCGAGCATTTGCGGATTGAGGTTCATATCCGCCTCACCGCTGCCAAAGACCACCGGGTGGATGGTGCGCAGCAAACGGGCAGAGAAGAAGGTAAGCGGAACGCTGATAAAGCCGATGACGGCATACACGGCGCTGAAACGCGCCCGCCGGGTCGGATTGTCCACCCCCCTGCGCAGCAGAATGAAGGCAATATAAGTAAAAGCCATGATGGTAACCGTTGTCAGGCGCGGATCCCAGGTCCACCAGGTGTTCCAGATGGGGCGCGCCCAAATCATCCCGCTGAGGATGCAGATTATCGTGAAAAGCAGCCCGACTTCCACGCTCGCCGCGGTCAGAGTGTCCCATTTCATGTCTCTGCGCGAGAGGTACAGCAGACCGAACACGGCTGCCGCCAAAAAAGCCAGCATCCCCACCCACGCCGCGCTCATGTGAAAGTAGAAAACTTTCTGGACCAGACCCATGGTCTGCTCGACCGGTGTGAAGAATAGCACCCGGAGGAAGGCAAACAGAAGGAGCAGGGATGCCAGAACGGAAAGCAAGGGTAAAAGTTTATTCCTGGATGACATATTCAAACACCATAATCGAAAGTATTGTGACAACGATGTCGTAGACCAACAAGAGGTTCAGCCAGCCGTGAATGTCCTGACCGGCTACGGACCCAAGGATCACGCCGCATGATTTTACCACTGCCATATTCACCGGCAGCAGCAGCGGGAATAATAGGACCGGCAGGAGCAAATCGCGCATGCGGGTCTGCACGGTCATGCTGGCAATCAGCGTGCCCGCCGCACTGTAACCCCAGGCTCCTAATATCAACACACCAAAAAACGCCTGATTAAACAGGGATTGATTGTAGAGAAGCGAGTAAATAGGGATGACAAGCACAGCCAGAAAGACCATCATCAGCAGGTTTGTGAGCAGCTTGGCGAAATAAATCGCCGATAGGTCGGGGACTGCCATCATCAGACCTTCGAAACAGCCCTGGTCCTGCTCAGCGGTGAAAGAGCGGTTCAAACCCAGCGTACCCGCGAACACCATCACCACCCAGATGACCCCCGGGGCAATTTCCGCGCGGTTGATCGGCGAGAGTTCCAGCGCGTAATTGAAGATGAACAGCGAGAGCACAGCAAAGGCCAGCATTGAAGTGAGAATATCGCGACTGCGCCATTCCTGAAGCAGGTCTTTCCAGACCAAAACGCGCACGGAGTGGAGCCAGGCTTTCATGCCTGCTCCTTTTGGAGGCTCTTACCAGCCGCGATGACCGCGTTGTACTGATCCTGCAGGGCGTCCAGGCTCATGCCGTCGTTGGGAATACTGGCGGCAATCTTCCCGCGGTGCAGCAGGTCAAAGCGCGTGGCAACCTGGCGGATGGAACTGAGCTCGTGCGTGGTCAGCAAGACCAGCTTGTCTCGGGCGCCCTCTTCCAGCAGCAGCTGGTTCAGCATGCCGCAGCCTTGTTGGTCCAGCCCGGTATAGGGTTCATCGAACAGGAGTATCTGGGGATCGCACAATAAAGCCCGGGCGATTGTCAGGCGCTGTTTCATGCCGCGTGAATATCCCCGCACGGGTATCGGGCGCGCGCTGCCCAACCCTACCCGGCCGAGCATTTTGCGCAAATCGGCATCGCTCAATCCGGTTTCGTACAGGCGGGAGTAGAAGCGCAGGTTTTCGAAGCCTGTCAGGTGCTCGTATAAAAAGGGCTGGTGCAGGATGAGGCCAATGCTGCGGCGCAGCGTGAGCACGCTTAAGTTCCCGTCCTGGGTTCCCCAAAGCACTTCTCCGCTGTCCGCTTTCTGCAGCCCGCTGAGTAGACGGATGAGCGTGGTTTTCCCGGCGCCGTTCGGGCCCAGAAGACACACCACTTCCCCCGCTTCAATGGACAAATCGAGCTTGTCCAGAACGCGTTGAACGCCGTATGCTTTAGAAATCCGCCGCGCCTGAAGAGTCAAGCGTTTCCTCCATAGTTTCTGTTTCATCTTCCCGCTCGCCGCGCCTGGCGGGCAAGGTCGCAGCCAGCGCACCACCTATCGTCATGAAAACCCCGCCAACCCACATGAAATTGACCAGGGGATTATCGGACAGGCGCAGGGTGATATAAGGAATATCAACATCATACCCCGCCAACAGGGTGTATACGTCCCCACGCAGCGTGGCGTGCGCGTCGGGGATAGTGATATATTGTTGGCGGTCCGGATAGATATGCTGGGCGGGGTTCAAGCGCGCGATTTCTTTTCCGTCTTTGTACAGCACAGTTTCAGCAGTTACCGTCTTGTATTCCGGGTTCTCAAAGCTCTCCCGCACCGAGACGAATTCGATTTCATAGCCGCGCAGTGGCATTTTTTCACCCGGGAGCATAGTTCCCTCGATGCTGGCGGCAAGATTTCCCATGCCGACAATTCCAAGCGCAATCAGGAGGATTCCAGCATGGACCAGCCAGGCGCCGTAACGCGCGCGCTGTTTCCACCACAACTTTGGAAATCGTTTCAGACCGACTGATTTCGCGTCCTGAACACTCAGGTAGATCAAGGAGCTTAACCCCAGGATGACGATGAAAATGCCGCCAAGCGCCCAAGCCTGCCGCACACCGCCCAGAAAAACCGCCAACAGCCCGAGAGCTGCAATGCCCAATGGTATCCAGATTTTCCGGCCGAATTGTCGAAACTGGGCTGCGCTCCACCCCACCAAAGGGCAGACCGACATCAGCACAACCAGCAGGGCAAACAGCGGCGTGGTGCTGCGGTCGTAGAAGCCGCGGTGCAGCGTCATTTCCACGCCAGTCAGCGCGCTGTTCATCATCGGGAAAACCAAACCCCACAGACAAATCAACACCAGTGCGATAAGGATGATGTTGGTGTAAAGAAACAGCGCGTCACGGCTGAAAGCGGAACCAAATTTCCAATCGCTGTTCAGGGATTTCCAGCGCCAAGCCAAAAGTCCAACGGAAACAAGCAGTAATGCCAACATGAAGACCAGCAAGGGCAAGGAAATGGCGCTCTCGCCAAAGGCGTGCACCGAATTCACCAGCCCGGAACGGGTGACGAAAATGCTGAAGACTACCAACAGGTAACTCAGCAAGACCAGGATTAGGTTAAAGCGCTGGAAGATATTCTTGCGGCGTTCCAGCAGCAGGCTGTGGAGCAGCGCGGTGCTGGCGAGCCAGGGCATCAGCGAGGCTGTTTCCACTGGATCCCAAGCCCAGTAACCGCCCCACCCCAGGACATCATAAGACCACCAACTGCCGAGCACGATGCCGGCGCCAAGGAAAACCCAGGCAGCCAACAGCCAGGTCCGGGTTTTTTCCAACAGATGCTCGCTTTGAGAACCGCGCACAAGCGTGGACACTCCCACAGCAAAAGGCACCAGGTAGAGCGCGTAACCGATGTACAGCAGCGGAGGATGGATAACCATCCCGGGGTGGCGCAGCAGTGGGTTCAGACCCATGCCGTTATTCAGTTTTTCCACGACGGCGCTGGCCTGCGGCGCGAACAAACTCGTTACCAGGCTGCCGTCCTCCAGCGCCCACACACGCGTAAAGGGATTATCTACCGCGAGGGAAAGAGCAAGGAACAGGATTTGGTTCAAGCTGACCACAAGGAAAGACCAGTTGTCCAGCAGGTGCTTCTTTCCGGTAAGCGCCAGGAATGCGCACAACGAAACTATCCAGCTCCAAAAGAAAAGCGAACCGGTCTGTCCGCCCCACAGCGCGGTGATTTTGAGGATCCAGGGCATGGCGGGATTGATAACCGAGACCACATATACGTTTGAATAATCCTGCAAAACCTGCATGATCATTAACGAAAGCAGCGCGGCACTGTGCCCGAAGAAACTCAGTTTTGTCAGCAGAACAGCGGCGCTGGGGATCCGGGTTTGCTTGCGGAACAGGCTGAAAAGTACCAGGATGATCGCGGCAGCGCTGGCAGCCAACGCGAGCGATGATATTAGGAAACCAACATAAAACATGGACACCTCGAAGGCTTGGATTACTTGCTTTGCGCGGGTAGTTCAGCCTCGTACTTGGACGGGCACTTGAGCAGCAGCTCACTGACCTGGAACACACCGGATTCATCCAATGCGCCGGTCATGATAGCCTGGGCCTCGTCCTTTAACAGGTCAGGGCGCGGTCCTTTGTAATGCACCTGGATTTTGGGCAGGGTCGGGTCGTGCGCTGCCTGGGCAAGCACAACTGACATGCCTCCCATGTCCTTGATGAGCTGATGGTCGCCGGGTATTTGGGCAACTTCAAAACTGAGGTCGAGGGTCTGCGGATCGTAAGATATCGTATCCCCGAGGACAACACCGGACATGCGGATATTCTTCCCGACCAGCTCGGCCTGCCCGTCCTTGATTTCCGCAACGGTCATAAAGTATTGGGACTGCGAGAGGGTTGAACTGATTACCAGGTACAGCAGCGCCGCCGCGATAAGCGCGATACCAATAATTAGTTTTATATTTTTCTTGTTTTTCAAGTTATTTGAACCTCATTCAGCGAATGGGTAGTATTGTATCTGATAATTTGAGTTATAGGAGTCCTGCTTTGCCTGAAATAGCAAAATAGAAATGTCCTGATGTAGATCAGGAACTATGGAAACCCCATTCGTTTTTACAAAAGAATGATCATCCGCTGACACACC
This sequence comes from Anaerolineaceae bacterium, assembly GCA_035403825.1. Lineage (GTDB taxonomy): Bacteria > Chloroflexota > Anaerolineae > Anaerolineales > Anaerolineaceae > Mesolinea. The sequence continues at coordinate 14,718 of DAONFX010000015.1, read as the reverse complement.
AGGGAATAGCAGCCTTTCCCCTCTTACTCCACTTCCCAGCCAACGAAAGGTAACCGATTCTCCTGAGGCACGATCGCTGGGACGGGGAGTTGATTTTTGATAGAGGGTGCCGACCTCTATCAAACGTTTTAGCCTTCCAATGAGAAAGGTGGAGTAAGAACAAGGATAGTATCGGGAAGTAGGGGGAAGGTGTTTGCATCTATCGGGCTTGCGCCCACCTGATGCTTCGCACCTTCCCCCCTACCGCCCCCATCCGGTAAAAAGATTTCAAGCCGACTTTGTGCTCAGCCTTACTAGCTTGTTCGTGCTGGGAATGGGTCTGGGTCAGGCAAGCGTGAAACAGTCTGAAAAAGAAGACCGAAGAGGCTTATTTTCGATGTAAACCCATCCTGACGTCTTCCTCCACGAATGAGGCTATTTTGAAATTGTCCGCATTCGGGCATTCCTACTTCTCCTCGAGAGGAGCCCTCCCTCTGGAAACGAATTTGCTGTTACAGTGGTGTGTAGGGATGGATTCCGGCTAAGTTCTGATTTTTCCCGATATCTGTTGTTACTGCCTGGATACCTAAACCCCGAATTTGTCATTTTGAGACTTTAGACGTAGGGGCATAATACTACGCGCATTTTATTACCAACAGGAATTTCCACCTATCCGCCAGCGGTTTCCTGGGATTTTCATTTCCTGGAAGCAGTCTGATGTCTTCATCATCTTTGGCCGGACAAATCCGAAAAGTGCCGGAAAAAGGACCGACTCAGGCTCCGATAAGTGGAATTTCTGTTCGTTCTTCAGGCCGGGGGGTTTTGAGTCTACCTGCAAGCGGGCAGTCTTCTCCAACAGGAACTTTTGGACACAAAAAAACCGCTCCGGGAATATCCCGGCGCGGTCAATCGGAATAGGGTTGCTTTGGCTACTTCAGGCTGGCAAGCCTCTGCCGTACCGCCGCGGTAAGCTGCTCCAGGCGGGTGGCGATGCGCGCGGCTTCTTCTTTTTCCGATTCGCCAATCAGAGCATCCGCCAGGGATCCTATCTTATCATCCTGTGGAATCTCTTCGACATTCAGGAGCACGCGCCTGATGGACCGCGCCGATTTGGTAGCCGGGTCGGCCGGCAGGCGCACTGCGCGCGGTTTCTCACGGCCAGCCGCGCGTTCCAGGAAGGCGTGCACGTCCTGGTATGTGCGTCCCTCGTGTTCCGCGTAGTAACGTACTGCTCCCGTCCAATATTCCGGGTCGTACGAAACAATTTCCCGCAATACGCGTTCGGGCATCTCCGCCCGGTCACAAATCTCGAGCAGGTTCTCGGGCAGCTCAAAGAACTTCATTAGTCGGCCGAAGTAGGTGCGTTCCAGCTGGAGTGTTTTCATTAACACATCGCGAGTCTCATCGCTCAGCCGGACATCGTTGATTTTTCGGAAGTAAGCGAACTCATCTTCGGAAGTTTCCGGTTTGATGTTGTTGGCTTCCAACACAATGCGGGCAGCCGCGCGGGCCTTCCCAACCGGAGTAAGGGCTTTGTAGGCCATGTTCTCAGCGATTTGCTTTTCAATGCTGGGTTGGTTGTCGATCAGCGCGAGGACAAAAGGCTCCTCGCCGTGCCCCTCACGCACCGACTGCAGTGCAGTCGCCCAGAAACGCCTCTCACCAGTCAGCATCTGGAATACATCTCTGCCATTGATATTGACCACCTGCCCGGTAACCGGCTTGATTTGCCCTGTGTCGTGCAGCGAATCCCCCAGCGCAATCAGTTCATCAATTTCACGGCGGACCAGGCGGTCGGTTTCAGCCAGCCTCAGCCAGCGCTGTACCGTCTCAGCCCAACCAGCTTTTTGGGTATAAAAATCCTCGCGCAGTTCGTAGGGCAGCATAAAACGCGCCTGAAAGCGGTCCGGCCGGATCATGGAAAGCGGCACGCGGTACACGCTCTGGCGGTTATTGACCATCTTGGGCGTGTCTTCCTGGTAGGGCGCTTCCAAGTCGCTGGTGCTTGCCCCAAAGGCATCGCTGGTGATGCTGATCAGGTCTCCAAAACCTTTTTTCCTGGGTTCTGCCATTGTTCAGATTCCTTTCTGTTTTCGCGCTTTCCGTACTGTGCCCATGGGCACACTTAGGCACGCGCTGCGTTTCTAAGGCCGGCTATGCCTGGCCCAGTTTCCCCATGACCGCATCCACCAGATTGGAGAAGCAGCGGTAAGCCTGGGATTTTTCCGGACAATACGAAAAGACGTCATAACCGGACGTGGTAGCCGCCGAGATTTCCGCCAGGTCTTTGATGTACGGCAGGAGCAGGTGCCCGTACATTCTTTCCATGTCCTCGATGACATCGCGCGATTGGCGGCGAATCATACGGAAGCGCGATGGGATGATTCCCAGAATTTTCAGGTCGGGGTTGTTGTTTTTATGCACGCCTTCGATCATGCGCAGAATGTCCGCCAGACCTATCAGGCTCAATCCGTCCGGTTCAATCGGGATCAGAACATGGGTGCTGGCCACCAGCGAGTTCATAGGCACGATACCGGCCGATGGGGGGTTGTCGATGATGATGTAAGAATATTCATCTTTGATGGGTTCCAGGAAGTAAGTAAGCTGAAAGGCGGGGTCTTCGCGCGTTTTCAACGCGGCTTCCAATCCTTCCATACGCGCCTTGTTCGTGCGGAAGATGCACACCTTCTCCGTACGCTTACGCGGCAGCAGGCAGTCGTTAATGAGCGTATCCGAAGCCCCATATCCGTTTGCCAGCGCTGTCGGGAAGTTGTTTTCCGCTGTGATCATGGGCACAAATTGATCATCCAAACCGCCTCCCATGGCAGTGATGGTGGCGCTCAATTGATCATCCATGTCAATCAGCAATACCGGTTTATGATTGGCTTTGCGGGACTCATAAATTGCCAGTCCGGCTGCCAGATTGATACTGATGGTGGATTTGCCCACACCACCCTTACGGTTAATCAGAGATATAATTGCCATCGGCGCCTTGCGCTCCTTTACCTCAAAAATACATTTGTATACATTTTACATTATTTTCCGTCCTTTACAAGTAACTCTTTCTTATTTATCAAGTATTTCTTGTCAGTTACGCAAAGTGGGTGGATAATATTAAGCACTTGACTTAATTCATTCCGCATGCTAACCTGTTTATACATAAAAGGAGCGCCGCCTATGCTTTCAACTCAGGATTTGCTTTCTGCTGGTTTACTGGAACATCCCTTTCTGCACTACCCGGACACCCGTTTCTTTTACCCGCTGATGAGCGAGCAGCGGCGCGTGCTGGAAGTTGCGTCCAGTTTTATATTGGACCAGAAGGACCCCTCAAAGAACCTGGGCGTCATTGCCGGGGCGGTAGGCAGCGGGAAAAGCATGCTGGCAATGAAAGCCGCAGCCGCCCGCTACCAGACCAGTACGCGCGCTTCGGTCCTTGGTCTGTATATGAACACCAACACTTTGACAGAGCCGCGCCACTTTCTCATGGCAGTCGTAGAAACCTTAGGTCTCCCATCGGCACGCTCCAATGCAAACCGCATCGAAAGCATTTTCGAATATCTTGATGGACACAACGACGAGCTCCTGCTCGTTTTGGACGGACCGCCGGTGGATCAGGAATACCTCACCCAACTCCTTTCCTGGTCTGTGGAACACACCAAGAAAATCCGCACGTTGATCTTCCTGCAGGACCTGAACAATACCACCAGCAATATCGGCAGTCTCAACCAGTTCCTCGGCTTGTATGTCCCCTTTCGCGCGCCCGGCGAACAGGAAGTCGCCAGTCTGCTGTATGCCCGCTTAAGGATGGCCGGGGCTGCGGATCCGCTGGCTCTGCTGCCGGAACAAGCCGCTCTAAGCATCGCTGAGCAGGCCAAAGGCTCGCTCACCAACGCGCTGACGCTGGCAGGTACTTTTCTGGAAGAACAGATCGATGCCAGGAAAAGCCGCCTGTTCATCCCGGATCTTGGTCCGCGGGGTTACTGATCGAGCGCTCATAATGGAAACAACACTGAGCATCTTGTTCGCGGTGGTTAAGGGTTTTGGCCTTCCATGCGATTCAGGCTTACAGAGCAAAGGCTTCTGATGAATTCTGAGGAAAATGCCTGGTCGGATATCCAGGCGGTTCTGAGTGCTAAGCAAGACGCGGCTTTAAACCGTCTGCTTGATTCCGCCAGCTTAAGCTTTAATGGCAGCTACGAACTTTGCGCCCCTCCTATGGTCTATGCCAGTCTCTGCCGTTATTATCCGCTGATTGAAACCGTCGTTCAGGATTTGACTGGTAAGGATTTCCATCTTACGATGACCCCAACTGTGCCCATGGGCACACATGGCGTTTTAGCGCGGCAGCCTGGCGAACCCGCACCCCCTGAGGATAGTGGCCTGACGCTTGAATTTGGCGCTTCGGATGTGACCGAAGCCATTCTCGCGCCCGAATCGATTGCAGCTTTTCCCGCTTACCTGCTGCGCTTTGTTCCCTATGTCGGCGCCAACGCAGTCCTCATCGCCAGCGCGCTCAGGCAGGCCTTCTACCGCCGTTCGCGCGAACGCGGCGCAGACCAACTTTATCCCCGCCCGGGGGACGCGGTGACCATCGATGTTGACGGGCTGCTGAACATGCTGGGCCGGGTCATCAGCCGCGCAACCTTCTTCCGCGTTTTTAAAAGCGGCGCGTTGGATTGGTTCGTGCGCCGCGCTGAACCGATCCACCGCTTTGTGAACGGGAAGATTGTGCGCCAGGCAAACACCTATACTTACCGCGGGCTCTTGTTGACCCCTGGTGACGCACAAGATCTGTACCGCTGGCTGGGTGAGGCAGACCTTCGTTCAGACCCTGCCGGCGTCCTCAAACAAGCGCTTGAAACCCCCCGCGACCATTTGCTTGCTTTCCCATACCGCGCCCCGGACGCGGAAAACGATGACCTGTTTACGACTGCTGTTTCGGTGCACGAAGTTCTGCAGGCAGCTCTGGGCGATGCCCGTCTTAGCCCGGCTCTGGCCGGCTTATGCGACCGATTGGCAGCACATCTCATCCGGCCGGAAAGCTTCCTGGCTGTGCCTTGGTATTGGTTTCATCGGGTCTTGCCGGACCTGGGCGCGGACCTGGGCATGCTCTACCTGATGAGCAAGAACTGCTGCTATATCGACTGGGCGCGTGGGAAGGACCGCAATACCTTCTGGGTTCCGGGAGGACTGCCCACCCTGCAAAAGTGGATTCGCTCCGAAACGCTGCCGGGCCGCATCCCCCACCAGAAACAAAGCTCTCGCGGTCGCCCGCGTAAACAAATGGTGAACCCTGATACGCAATACACCCGAGATTGGCGCGAAGCCAACCGCGAGCTTGCCAGCCAGTACCTCTGCCGGGTTGCCACCCGTTCGACCAGCGCCGGCACAGATTGGCAGCTGCAGGTGGAAGAAGTGCGTCTCACCGCCTCTGATGAGATTCTCAAGGGCGCTGTGTATGCTTTTCTGCTCAGCCAACATACAGCAGAGCAGCGTCTTGCTTACCAGGCTCTCTCGTCCAACGCGCGCCTGGTGCAGCTCTTGCGCAGCGCCGTGCGGCTGAACCCGGAGCGAATTTGTCATTATGAGACTTTAGTTTCCGAGGGTATTTGTCAGTTTGAGACCTTAGACGCGGAGCAAATTTGTTATTTTGATACTTTAGCTGACAGCCTTAATTGTAATTTTGAGACGCTGGTCAGGGCAGAAATTTGTCAGTTTGACACGATATTAAAAATACTTATTAGACTCAAAGATTCTGCTGTTTTCCCAAAAAATACTCTCCCTCCAGATACCCGGGCGAACCAAAAGCAATCGTCTGAAGAAGATAAGAGGGTGGTGGGTTATTTCACAGACAATGGCTGGGATACACAAGCGCTCCTTGCCAGAGTCAATCCCGCTCTCAGGGAACGCATCCTGAACCCTGCTTCTCAAGCCCGCTTCCTCACCTGGCTGATACACGGCTGCCTGACCAGCTCTATCCACAGCCCCTTAAGTTTTGCTGTAAGCCGCAGCCTGGAAACCCCGAACGGCGCTGGCGGACCAGCTGAACGTTTGGCAGCGCTGCCCGCCCCGCTTCTGGCTGGGCTCCTCTGGCGCGAACACCAGCGCATCCAGGCGGGTTATATTGGCAGAAATCCGCTGGCTGAGGCAGGTGTGGAGGACCTCGAAGCGCTCCTGGCTTCAGCGCCGGACACCAAAACCCGCGCTCAGCTGCTCCGACGCAGCTTGGATGCGTTGGGCATCGCTGAGGCGTAAAGCCTGCAAGCAAGAGCCTTCGGTCATAAAGAAACCCTGAAGTAATTCCTGAGTTTACATTGAAAATCATACCTGAGGAGAGCCTCCCTCCCGCCTGCGCCTCTCGACAGCCGGGAATTGCCTCAAGCCTAAAATTGCTGATCCCATATTGTTCAATGGATGCGTATAGGAATGATTTCTTTTGTCCTGTTCGGCTGATCAAGAGCTGCCAATTGCGAACTTATTAACTCACATTCCATCTAACTGCGCATAGATATTAAATAACGTTTTACTAATCTCAAAAATGACCCGGGTCAATCAAACTGCTTGCTTTCCCGCCGTTATCCGGAGGAATTCCCGGGAACGCTTCTCACCGCTGTTCAAAGCGCAATGCGCATAGGCATACTGTTTATATCGGATGCCAGGCAATCCAGGGGAGGGGGCTTGCTTCCCCGAATCGGCTATAATTCCAGAAAATCTGGACTTCCGGAGGCAAAATGAACTACGCGGTAATTATGGCTGGGGGCGCAGGCACCAGGCTTTGGCCTATCTCGCGCGAGCGTTTACCGAAGCCGGCACTGCGTCTTTACAGCGAAAAAAGTATGTTTCAGATTGCTGTGGAACGGCTCGTGCCGCTTTTCACGCCACAACAAATCATCGTGGTTGCGGGCGCGGCGCACTCCGCCGTGCTTGCCGAACAGGTCCCGGAAATCCCCAGGGAAAACTTCATCCTGGAGCCGGAAGGCCGCGGAACCGCCTCAGCCATCGCGCTGACGGCAGTTCATCTGGCCGCGCGCGATCCAGAAGCCGTCATGGCCGTGCTCACGGCAGATCACTTTATCGGTGACGAGGCAGCTTTCCGCAACGCGGTGGCCGCCGCGCTAAAAGCTGCAAAATATGACCACTTGGTCACATTAGGGATTTCGCCTGAATTCCCTTCCACGGAGTACGGCTATATCCAACAAGGCGAGCTGGTACGCGAGATTGATGGATTTAAAGTTCTGGAAGCCAGGCGCTTTGTGGAGAAACCAGACCAGGAGCGGGCGGCAGAGATGGTCCAGTCCGGGAATTATGCCTGGAACAGCGGGATGTTTATCTGGAAGGTCAGCGTCATTCTGGAGGAGTTTGCGCGCCAGATGCCCGAGCTCTTTGAACAAATCACGGCGATTGGCAAGACGATTAACACGGACGCCTACACAAAAACGCTCTCGGAAATCTGGCCGAAAATCCGCAAGCAGACGATTGATTACGGCATCATGGAAGGGGCTCGCGGGGTGGTGGTCCTGCCGGTTACGATGCAGTGGACGGATGTCGGAAATTGGAACAGTCTCAAGGCGCTTATGCCAGAAGATGCGCGAGGGAATACCATAAAAGGCGATGCGGTCCTGTTGGACTGCGGCGGGACGCTTGTTTTCGGCGGTCAGAAGCTGATTGCCGGGGTGGGCTTGCAGGACCTGGTTGTGGTGGATACGCCGGACGCGCTGCTAATTTGCCGGAAAGACCGGGTTCAGGATGTCCGAAAAATCGCCGATGGATTGAAGGCTGCAGGTCGGTTGGACCTCATTTAGACAACCAAAATCCCTGGAAGAGACTGCCTGCTTGCGGTCTCTTTTTGATGCAGTGGTGACAGCCTGAACAGGCAGGCTCCGAAGCCCAGCCTTAAGCGCTCAGTTCTCCATAGATTCCTGGCGGACATCATCTTAGGTCCACACATTTTCAAGCACGGCGGGCACGCCAAGCGTGTACGCTAACTTTCTTTTCACTCCTGGGTATGTAAGAATCCACCCATTGAGGTGAGCTATGCAAAAACCTGCCAAAAAAGGAAAGCGAAAGAATCTCCCGCTGCCAGTCATCCTGCTGGTCGCGGCGGCATTTATCGGCCTGGGGGTGCTGGTCTACCAGGGAGCGCGCGCGCTCAGCGGCAGCCCGATCCTCAAATCTCAGGATGATGTCCCCCGCCTCAGCGTTCAGGAAGCCTATCAAGCTGTGCGCAACGGTGAAGCCGTGTTGGTGGACACGCGCTCCGCAGAGCAATATGCGGCCCAGCACGCGGCCGGGGCAATCAATCTGCCCATGGACAGCCTGGAAGCTCAGCTTGCAATGCTGGACCCGGACCAGTGGTATATCACCTACTGCACCTGACCGGCTGAAAATACGAGCGCCCGTGCGGCGTTCCTGATGCTTCAGAGTGGTTATTCAAAGGCGAATCCGATTAAAGGCGGCTTTGAAGCCTGGATAAATGCCGGCTATCCAACAGAACCATAAGGAATTATCGATAGAAAAAGACAGGTGTTGAAAACACAACCTGTCTTTTCTTTTTTCAGAGAAGGGAATTTTCGGTCTCCTGGGTGTCCTGAATACCTGCTTATTCCAACCTATAACTTACCTGGCGCAATTGCTCAGCAGTCGTAATAATTTTCAATCTCGAACGGGCTGGGGCGCTGATTAACCTGATTTGCCTCTTTGCGCTTGGTATTGACCCAGGTGCGTATCAGGGTTTCATCAAAAATTCCGTTTTCCGTGAGGAACGCCGAGCCATTTTCCAGGGCGCACATGGCTGCGTCCACAGACGTGGGTAGGGACTTGATCGTGGCGCGGCGTTCTTCAGACCAGTCAAAAATATTATCGTAGATCGGTCCGAATCCGGCTTCCGTCGGGTCGATCCCATCCCGGATGCCGGCCAGACCTGCCATCAACATGGCTGCCATGGACAAGTAGGCATTACCGGTGGCGTCAGGAGGTCGGAACTCCATGCGCACAGCCTGCGGAGCGGTGGCATATTTTGGGATGCGGATGGCAGCGCTGCGATTGGCGACCGAGAAGATGGCTTTGATGGGCGCCTCGAAACCTGGAACCAACCGGCGATACGAGTTGGGACTGGGGTTGGTGAAAGCCATCACGGCCGGAGCATGCGTCAGCATGCCGCCGATATACTGCAAAGCGGTGCGGCTGAGCAAAGACAGGCCGTCGCGGTCGTAGAACTGGTTGAGGCCTCCTTTGGTCAGAAGCTGGTGGTAGTGCGTGCTGCTGCCAGCCAAACCGTAGATGGGTTTGGGCAGGAAAGTCGCGGTTTTTCCAGCGCGCATGGCGGTCATTTTAACCACGTACTTGACCAAAAGCGCTGCATCCCCCGCCTGGGTAATGCCGAGCAGAGGGGTTTCGATCTCCGACTGCCCGGGTCCGCCGACTTCGTGATGGTGGTATTTGACCGGGATGCCGAGCTTCTCCAGGGTCACGACGATTTCATCGCGCAGTTCATAGTAGTTGTCGCACGGCGCCGCGGCCTGGTAGGCCTGGTTATCCGGCAGCGCGTAGCCGTTGGCGTTCACCAGATTACCCCAGTTCGCTTCCCCGGAGTCAATCTGGCAAAGCGTGTACGCGGGGCTGTTTTTCAGCGTGATGCGGTCGAATATGTAAAACTCGAATTCCGGACCCCACAAGGATTTGTCCGCGATGCCGGTGGAAATCATCCAATTTTCTGCGCGCCGGGCGATTTCGCGCGGGTCGAATTGGTACAGTTCCTTGGTATCCGCTTCGTACACGCTGCACAGGCAGGCGAGGGTGGCCTGCTTGTGGAAAGGGTCCACAAAGGATGTGCTCAGGTCAGGGATGAGCACCATATCGCCGGCGTTCACATGCTTGAACCCCACGCTGGAGCCGTCGAACCCGACGCCTTCGGTCATCACCTCTTCGGTGAACTCCCTGGCGGACAGGGTGACGTGATGCAGGTGGCCCCACAGGTCGCAGTAGAGCAAATCGACCAATTCAATGCGCTGAGCGCGGACAAAATCGTGTGCTTCTTTGAACGATGAAAACATAGGCTCCTTTACGCAATGGATTCGGTGAGCGCCATTGCGTTTGAATTATAACAAGAAGCTTGCCAGCGTCGGGACGCGGTTTGAAGCCGCCCCGCATCGATTTCGCCGTTCTTCAAACCGGGTGAGGAATTTGACTGCAGGCCTCCGGCAGTCCGGATTTTCTCCGAATATCCTGAAAAGCGCTTACGCCATCCAGCACAGGTACGGCAGCTTTTTGAGCGCAAAGATAAGCCCGGCGCTGAGGAAGAACACGAGCAGCGTCAGCAAGGGCACTGAGAGAATTGGGCTGAAGGATAGCAGGCTGAGCCCAAACGCGTTTTCGAGAAGATAAATGACCAATGGGTGGAGAAGGAACACGCCCAACGTGAGCCGCGATAGGTTGGCGATCAGGCTGCTTGCGCGCTCGGAAAACCGGATTTTGCTTACCTGCGATTTGAACAGAAAGAACACAGCCGCAGCCGTAAAGAAAGTCAGCAGCGAAAGCGGGTCCGAGAAGCGCAAATCCGTCGCGCCCATTCTCTGGGAAGCCAGCCCGGTCACGGCAGCGTTGGCAAGCGCCCCCGCCAGACCCAGGCCGTAGATAACAGTGCTGACTTTACGATCTGCGGAAAAATAGCGCAGCAGGTACGTGCTCAACAAAAAGTAGCCCGCAAAGAGCAAAACTTTCCCCACCGGGAACTTCTCCGCGATGGAACTGACCCAGTCCGCCATCGGGAGTAAATCCCCGCCAAGAACCAGGCTGTGCCCGAGTAAACCCAAAACAAGCAAAACAGCCGCGTAGCCGAGAATGCGTTCGCCGCCCTGATCGACAATCAACTGCAGAAAAGGCGAAAGCAGATACAGGCTGATGAGGACCGGCAGGAACCATAAGTGGTAATGGCTGGAAATCAGCAGAGCTGCGAAGCGGCCCAGAAGCGTTCCCTCGCCAGCTGGATCGGTAAGCAAACTAAACACCGCGTAAATCAGCGACCACACGATGTAAATCACAACAATCTTTCTGACAGGACCTTTCAGGAGCTGACTGAAACTGCGTTGTTTCCCCAGACTGAGGAACAGGACGCCGCTGACCATCGTGAAGAGCGGTGTTGCCGCCCGTGCTGCGCCGAGGGAAAGGTTAATGACCTGCCAACCTGGCGAGTCCAGGGGCAGGGATTTGAGCTGAACAGATGTCAGGTTCAGCATCACAATCAGGAGCGAGGCTGTGATGCGCAATAAGTCCAACCAGACGAGGCGCTCTGGCGCGGAGGCGGAAGCATTGCCTTTTGTGATATCAGCGGCGCTCATAAGTCCTTGTTTCCCAATTCGTGATTTTAGAGGATTAGCCTGATTATTGCCAGCCTGTGTAAAGGCATCCGGGGTTTCGCTTGGGCATAGCCCTCTGTTCCGCGCTATACATCTCAATGCCGTTTATAATTTGCTGGGAGAGCCCGCGCCAGTAGTTTTCGTCCCAGGAACAGGCACTGCGCGTTGGCTGCCAAAGGAGAGGCTATGCAATACGGTTACTTTGATGATAAAGCCCGGGAATATGTAATTACCCGACCGGATACCCCCTTGCCCTGGATTAATTATCTTGGCAGCCAGGATTTCTACAGTCTGATCAGCAATACTGGCGGCGGTTACTGCTTCTACAAAGACGCCCGACTGCGCCGGATCACGCGCTACCGCTACAACAACGCCCCGCTGGATATGGGCGGGCGCTGCCTTTACCTGCGCGATGATGAAACCGGTCAGCGTTGGTCGGCCGGATGGATGCCAATGCGCGCCCGACTGGACGCTTACGAATGCCGGCATGGGCTTGGATACACCCGGATTCGTTCTCAATCCGCGGGAATTGAGGCGAGCGTCAGGTTTTTTGTGCCGTTGGATGCCCCCTTGGAAATCTGGGACCTTACGCTCACGAACCAGCGTGAAAAACCGGCTGAACTCAGCCTGTTCTCCGCGGTGGAATTCGCGCTGTGGGACGCCTGGGATGACCAGACCAATTTTCAGCGCAACTTCAACACGGGCGAAGTGGAAGTACCCCAAAGGGATGCCCCCGCCGGCAGCCCGCTGGCCGGGACCATCTTCCACAAGACCGAATACCGCGAACGGCGCAACCACTTCGCGTTTTTCGCGTGCTCTGAGCCTCTGGCAGGTTTTGATACCCAGCGTGAGGACTTTCTGGGTGCCTATCGCGGCTGGGACGACCCCATCGCGGTCGAACGCGGAGAATCCGCCAACTCAACAGCGCACGGTTGGCAGCCGATCGGCTCCCACCACTTGAAGCTGCGCCTGCAGCCCGGCGAAGCGCGCCGAATCATCTTTCTGCTGGGCTACCACGAAAATGATCCGGCGGATAAATTCGCGCTGCCCGGTTCGCAAACCATAAAAAAAGACAGCGTCCTGCCGGTTTTGCAGCGCTTCTTGCAGCCCAAAAGCGTGGACAGCGCCTTCGAGCAGCTCAAAGCTGAGTGGGAACGCCTGTTGTCAAAGTTCCAGGTGCACACGCCCGACCCGCACACGAACCGAATGGTCAATATCTGGAACGCGTACCAATGCATGGTTACCTTCAACATGAGCCGCTCAGCCAGCTATTTTGAGTCCGGGATTGGACGCGGAATGGGATTCAGGGATTCCAATCAGGACCTGCTAGGCTTTGTCCATTTGGTCCCGGAACGTTCGCGCCAACGCATCCTGGAATTGGCGGCCACCCAACTGCAAAACGGCGGAGCTTTCCACCAGTATCAACCGCTGACCAAACGCGGGAACAACGATGTCGGATCCGGCTTCAATGACGACCCGCTTTGGCTGGTCTTGGGTGTTTCCGCGTACGTGAAGGAAACCGGGGATACTTCCATCCTGGATGAGCCGGTGCCGTATGAAAACCAGCCGGGTTCCGAAATGCCGCTCTACGAGCACCTGCAGCGCTCCATGCAGTACACCCTGAACGCGCTGGGTCCGCACGGACTGCCGCTGATCGGGCGCGCGGACTGGAACGACTGTCTGAACCTGAACTGCTTCTCAGACACTCCAGGTCAATCCTTCCAGACGACCACGAACCAGGAGGGCAAGGTTGCCGAGAGCGTGTTTATTGCCGGGTTGTTCGTCCTCGCCGCCAAGGATATGGTGCAGCTGGCTGAACTGCACCGCCTGGAGAACGCCGGCTTTTTCCAGCAGCCCGCGGAGTTCTATACCGAGAAGGCGCGCCTGATGGAAGCCGCAGTGTGGGCTGCCGGTTGGGATGGAGCCTGGTTCCGCCGCGCGTATGATGCCTTCGGCGAGCCGGTGGGGTCGGCGCTGAATCCTGAAGGTCAGATCTACATAGAACCTCAGGGGATGTGCGTGATGGCGGGTTTGGGCGTGGAGGACGGCAAGGCCCAAGCCGCGCTTGATTCCGTGGCGCAGCGCCTCGCAACGCCGCACGGCATCGTCATTTTACAGCCGGCATATACCCGTTATGAACTGAAATTAGGGGAAATATCCACATATCCCCCTGGATACAAGGAAAACGCCGGAATTTTTTGCCACAACAACCCCTGGATTATGATTGCCGAAACCAGGATTGGCAGAGGGGACCGCGCTTTTGATTATTACACCCGTATTTGCCCCTCTGCCCGTGAACACATCAGCGAAGTGCACCGCTGCGAGCCGTACGTCTACGCCCAGATGATTGCCGGTAAAGACGCACCCAGCCACGGGGAAGCCAAAAATTCCTGGCTTACCGGCACCGCATCCTGGAACTTCGCGGCAATCACGCAGCACATCCTGGGCATCCGGCCGACCTTCAGTGGCTTGTGCGTGCAGCCGGTGCTCCCGGAAAGCTGGCCGGGCTTTCAGGCGGTGCGCGAGTTCCGTGGGACGCGTTATCTGATCAACGTAATCCGCGTGGGCGCTGGGAACGCCTGTCAGCTGCGGGTGGACGGCAAGGAAATCCAGGGCACGGTCATTCCGGTGCCTGCCGGAACGCCTGAAGAAATTTACGTTGAAGTCAGGCTGGGCACCCCAGCGCTGTAGTTTTTTCAGTGAAGGGTAAACGCATGGAAAATGAATTGCTGCAGGTGAGTACTTACCACGGCGAGGGCTATAAACCGCTGATTGATTTTAACTGCTGGCGGGTGGCATTGCTGCGCTATTGTGATGATATGGACCCCAGCGTGATGGCGGCGCTGGAACGACACCTGGAAACGGATGAAGTCTTTGTGCTGCTGGAAGGGAAAGCGGCGCTCTTTCTGACCGGTGGCGAGGGTTCAGGGGGGCTGAGCGTGGAAATGATGCGACCTGGACTGCTCTATAACGTCCAGCGGGGGGCCTGGCATAACGCGGTAATGAGCCGGGACGCGGCGATTTTGCTCGTTGAAAATCGGGACACCGGCCGGGAAAATTCGGAATCCTGCCCGATAACGCCAGCACAGCGGGCAGTGATTGTCGAAGCCGCCAGAGATGTTCTTGCTTAGCTGAGCATAGCCTTTTTGAATTAGTCACCAGACGAGTATTCATGAGGGCATAAGCTTCTTGGCTGCGCCGCTGCACCCAACCTACGTGCTGTGGCTCAGTTGGGTTTCGCTCCTGCGCCGCTGCACCCAACCTACAAACTCCGCGCGCAAGCAGCCGCGGCAGTTTTTCGTCATCGCGAGGCACGAAGCGATCTCCCTGCTAACCCACAGGCACACAGGCAGATTGCCGCACCGTTTTGCCCGGATAACTGAAA
>DAONFX010000014.1:25206-30162 GCA_035403825.1 Anaerolineaceae bacterium | reverse complement strand
GGATAAATACGAGCCGCTGGTCGTCGCAGGCGGCTGCCTGATTGTCAACCAATCCATGGTCAACCGCGCCGTAACGCGCACAGACCTGCGCGCGGTGGCGCTGCCTGCCAACGCCATTGCGGCGGAAATCGGCAATGAACGCGCCACCAACATGGTGATGCTCGGGGCGCTGATGGCCAACATGGACATTTTGCCGGAAGGGGCGCTGGAGCGCGCGCTCAAGGCGCATACAGCCCAGCGCCTGCAAAAATTTGTCGATATGAACACCCGCGCGCTGGCACGCGGGGCGGAATACAAAGCACGCTAAGCTGCCTGAACAAGACCTGCTGCCCGGCCAAAAACCGGGCAGTTTTTTTTGCCCGGGCTTAACGCCTGTATAATTATGCGCGTATATGGAAACGGAATTTTACCCCTCCAAACGGCCTGGGCTGTGGGTCAGCGCGGTTTTGTTTGCCGCCGACCTGGCCCTGTTGTTTCTGCTGGTGTTCAACCCGCGCAGTATCGGCATCCAGCTGCTCCTGCCATGGAGAATTCTGGCGGGCGTGCTGCTGGTCGGGCTGTTGGTGGGGCTGGCCTCAAGGGTGTACAGGCTGCTCACTACGCGCTATATCCTGGGGCGCGGTGGGCTGGCGCTGCGCTGGGGTTTGCGCCGGGAGGTCATTCCGATGCCGGCTGTCCAGTGGATTCGGCCAGTCTCGGATTTCCAGACCAGGCTGCCGCTGCCGCCGGGCGCGCTGCCGGGTATGATTTTTGGCTCGCGCACGGTTCCCGGCCTGGGCGCTGTGGAGTATGCTGCGGCGGACCCGCGTGCTTTGCTTCTGGTGGCGTCTTCGGGGCGATATTACGCGATTTCCCCAAGCGAACCGGAAGCGTTTTTAAGTTTGTACGAACGTCTGAGCGAACTGGGCAGCCTGGTCAATTACGAGCCGCGTTCCGAAAGTTTGGGCAGCCTGCGCAAGAAAATCTGGCAGGACAAAGCTGCCCGGCTTTTGCTGGCGGGCGGCTTGGCGGCGGGGCTGGCGCTGCTGGCGCTGGCCTTGGCGCTGGCGGGCAGCCGCGCGGAAATCACCTGGACGACGCTGGAGCAGGTGCCCTCCAACCAGGTGTTCCTGCTGGCATTTTTCAGCCTTTTCATTTGGCTGGTGAATTGCGGCATCGGGTTGTTCTTTTCCCTGCGCGGGGGTATGGAAAAGGCTGTGATTTACCTTTTATGGGCCTGGTCAATCCTGATCTCGCTTTTGCTCGCCGCGGCGATGCTGATTCTGGCATTATAAATGCAAGGCTTAACGAAAGTGCTGACCTAAGCACAGTGACCGAAGGGAACGCGATGCAGGCTGGCTCGCCCGGGCAGCCCGGGATTCCGTGCTATAATCAACAAACGAGCGGAGTGAAACCGCCCCGTAGTTTCGCATTAATGCTATGAGAGCGCCGCGCACCTTACCATCCCAATACTTGAGTTACGCGAGGTGCTTTCTGGCGCTTTTGGCGCTCACCGCCGCCCTGACGGGCTGCCTGCGCGCTGTGGGCACGCCCACGCCGCTGGCTTTCCCGACCCCGACGGACGCCGCTGCCGCGGCTTCGGACACGCCCACCCCCGAGGTCTGGAATACCTTCGCGCCGGCCAGCATCGCGCCCGTTACGCCGATTCCGCCGGCAGCCGAGCGCATGGCGCTGCCCCAGGACGTGGATGTATGGCTGTTTCTGGGCTCCGACCAGGAAGCCCCGTATCGGGGGCGCACGGATGCGTTTCATCTGGCGTTTGTCAACACGCGGCTCTCAAAAGCCAGTGTGATTTCCATCCCGGGCAGCCTGTTCGTGTTCATTCCGGGCTACACCATGCAGCGCCTGAACACCGCGTACGCCCTGGGAGGCATGAACCTTGTGCGGGAGACGCTCGCGTATAACTTTGGGATAAAACCTGATCGCTATGTGGTTGCCCATCCAGAAGAGTTTGGCTGGCTGGTGGATGACCTGGGCGGGGTGGATGTCAGCGTTTTGCTGCCCATCCGCGACGCGTGCGGCGGCCTGCCGGCCGGTTTGCACAGCATGAACGGGCAGAAGGCGCTTTGCTATGTTTCGTATCTTTCCGGCGAGGATGAAATCGACCGGACGAGAAGGCAGCAGCAAATGCTGCAGCTGCTCTTTACAAAATTAGTCCAGAATGGACGTTTGGTGAAGCTGCCGGCGATGTACGTTTCGTACAAAGACCAGCTGGATACCGATTTTTCGCTGCCGGAACTGCTGCTGGATATCCCGCTTTTTCTGCGCCTGGGGGACCCGCAGCGCCTGAGCTATTCTCTGCTCGGCTGGAACGAACTCAGCAGCTGGGAGCTGCCGGATAATACCCAGACCAGCGTGCTCCTGCCGGACGCGGAGGCGGTCAACGCGGTCTTCGCGCGCGCGCTGGAAGACGTGTTGCAATCCAGCCCGCTGGGGGAGATTGTGCTGACCTACGAAGCGCAGCTGACCGAAGCTTCGGCGCTTTCGCCGACACCACTGGGGCCAACAGCGACTGGCGGCTTTCCGGTTATCACAGGTACGCCGACGCCTACGCGCACTCCGCTGCCCGGAGTTACTCCAACCCCCGGCGTTACCCGCAGCCCGATACCAACCGCCATTTTCCCGACCCCTTATCCGGTGAACACCCCCACGGATTCGGGTGAGTATCCGTAACACAGGAACAAACTTGTTCTGATGCACATGGGCGCAAAAACAAACACACGAAACGTAGTTCTGAGCAGAATCTTTCTGGTCTGTGTTTTCGTGCTGCTTGTCCTGAACCCGAAGCCGGCCGCTTCAGTTCCGCTCCCCTCTGAAGGTCCGCAGCGCTCGGTGGTGCTGGACGTGGATTACACTACCTACGAGTGGTGGCTGCTCTCCTGGAAAACATCCCAGGTGGTCTGCCAGATTTACGTGGAGCACGAATCCTGGCCGGATGACAGTGAGGTTTTATATTATTGCGGCAGCACGATTCTCAGCCAGTGGCAGAGGACTTCCGCATGCGTATACGACGACCTGATTACCAACCCCCAGCAGTGCCCCGGGCTTTATTTGCACCTTGCCAACGTCACACCCTCCACCCGTAAGGTGGAGGTCAAGCTTCCGCCGGCTGAAGTCTGGATATCCATCGTCGGCTGCGGCAATGCCCCGGGGGATAACCAATGCAGCTCCGTGCCTTTCCTGCGCATGGAAGCCGTAGAGCCCCTGCCGAACGAGCAAATCATCCAGATTCTGGGCACCCTGAACGGACAGCCCTTCACCTGCCCCGGCGGTATTTGCGACCTGCCGCTGGCCCCGACCGGCATGAACGGCGTAGAAGTGGTTTTTTGGGCGGAGTCCAGCTATGGGGACGCAAGCGAAAAGTTTACCGCGCAGGTGCGCGTGATTCCCTGGGGCGAGTTTGCCAACCCGGAGGCGGCTTCAGCCGATCAACCGGTCTACTACGTGGATGTGCTCAGTTCGCAGTATCAGCAGGACAATCTCTCCAGCTGCTCCAATATCTGGCAGGCGTTTTTGCCGGTGGACGGCGCGCCGACCTGGTTGAACACTCCGCTGCTCTCCGAAAACCTGGTTTCGTTCGACGAGTATTACCTGCTGGCCGGCTCTTTGATTAAGCAGGGGCTGGTGGATGCCAGCGCTTGTGAGCGCGGCGGATTGGAAAGCAACGGCGCGGCGACCGTGTGTGGGATGGAACTCGCGCGTCCGTATGTGAATGAATGGCAGAACCGCTTCAACGCGGAAATTTTGCAGGTGGCCAATGGAACCGGCGTGCCAGCCCAACTGATGAAGAACATCTTCAGCCGGGAAAGCCAGTTCTGGCCGGGCATCTACGCCCGGGTGCAGGAAGCCGGTCTGGGGCAGATGACCGAGCTGGGCGCGGACGCCGTGCTGCTCTGGAACCCCGAGTTCTTCACGCAATTCTGCCCGCTGGTGCTGGCAGAGGAGACCTGCCAGCGCGGCTTTGGCAACCTGGACGAGGCCCAGCAAGCCATGCTGCGCGGCGCGCTGGTGCAAAAAGTGAACGCGAGCTGCCTGGACTGCCCGGTGGGGATTGACCTGACCCAGGCGAATTTCAGCATCAGCGTCTTCGCGCGCGGGCTGTTGGCTAACTGCGAGCAGGTCAATCAGATTATTTACAATGCGACCGGTAAGAGCGCGGGTCAGCTTTCGACCTATGAAGACTTGTGGAAATTCACCCTGCTGAATTACAACGCGGGCTCGGGCTGCCTCTCCCGGGCCATCCGACTGACTGTGACCAATAAACAGCCGCTCATCTGGGCGAACGTATTGCAATACCTGGAGCCGGTTTGTCAGGCAGGGATTGCGTATGTGGACGACATCAGCAATATGCCGGTGGTCGAGGTGCCGGGTATCGGGGACTTGCTGGCTACGCCAAACCCGGAAGTGGTGCTGGTCACCCCGACGCCTGTGCCGACTTTGATGCCGACCATCACTCCTACGTCAATTTATCCCAGCCCGACACCGCCGGGGTACCCGGTGCACACCCCCACGCCTTTACCGGATTACCCGTAAAAGCCGGGATGTGAGCGCGCTTTACTCGCCTGAACGCAGCGCGTCTAACTGGGCTTCCAGTTCGGCGCGTTTTTCTTCTCCGGCCAGGCGCACTTCGTCGCGCATCTTTTGCACGGCTCCTTGCAGTTTGCTTTTCAGTTCGCTGCCTTTGGCAGGTGTGTACAGCAGTACCAGCGCGCTGCCCAAAAGCCCGCCCAGGATTGCTCCGGTCATCCAAGATTTCATTTTGCTCATATTACTTCCTTTGCCTGTTTCCATACAGATTATACGAGATTTTGAAGCGCTTCGTTTGCGAAAGCTTTGCACGGTTGGGCTGCAGCGCTTCGGTTGGTGGCAGCGGCGCAGGAGCGAAACCCAACATCGCGGTTCGGCCCTTTGCTGGCGCCCCGGGCGAGAAACCAACCCGGGCTTGCCGCGCCGGAG
>DAONFX010000014.1:0-25106 GCA_035403825.1 Anaerolineaceae bacterium | reverse complement strand
GCCTGTCATGCTGAGCCGCAGGCGAAGCATCTCTGGATGGATCGCTTCGGCCATTTGCTGGCGCTGCGGGTGAGAGACCTGCCCGGGCTCGCCGCGCCGGAGGCCTGTCATGCTGAGCCGCAGGCGAAGCATCTCTGGATGGATCGCTTCGGCCATTCGCTGGCGCTGCGGGCGAGAAACCAACCCGGGCTTGCCCTGTTAGATTTTTTACTCCTTGACCGAACTTCGGCAGCCGTTTACATAATTCATTGAAAATGTTAATACGCTTCTATCGTTGGATAGGTATAGTCTATTCAAGTGAATTTAGATTATAAGGAGATTGTTTATGAGCAAAATTATTGGAATTGACCTTGGCACTACCAACAGCGTCGTCTCCGTAATGGAAGGCGGTTCTCCAACCGTAATATCCACCTCGGAAGGCTCGCGCCTCTTACCCTCGGTGGTTGCTTTCAACAAAAATGGGGAACGTCTGGTCGGCATCCCTGCCAAACGCCAGGCAGTGGTGAACCCAGAAAATACCGTGTATTCCATCAAGCGTTTCATGGGGCGCCACTACGACCAGGTTGCCTCCGAACGCAAAATGGTGTCTTACAAAGTCGTTTCCGGACCCGGCGGCGACGTGCGCATTGAAATCCCTGTAAACGGGCAAACCTACACGCCGCAGGAGATTTCAGCAATGATCCTGGGCAAGCTGAAGAGCGACGCCGAAGCGTACCTGGGTGAGAAAGTGACCCAGGCGGTTATCACTGTGCCGGCGTACTTTAACGACAGCCAGCGCCAGGCGACCAAAGACGCAGGCAAGATTGCGGGGCTTGAGGTTCTGCGCATTATCAACGAACCCACCGCGTCAGCTCTGGCATATGGATTGGACAAAAAGGACAACGAAATCATCCTGGTCTTTGACCTGGGCGGCGGCACCTTCGACGTCAGCCTGCTGGAAGTGGGGGGCGGCGTGGTGGAAGTGAAAGCCACCAACGGTGATACCCACCTGGGCGGCGACGACTGGGATGAGGTGATTGTCAACTGGGCGGCGGATGAATTCAAACGCGAACAGGGCATCGACCTGCGCAGCGACCGCCAGGCGCTCCAACGCCTGCGCGAAGCCGCGGAAAAGGCCAAAATTGAGCTCAGCAGCGTGATGGAAACCGAAATCAACCTGCCGTACATCACGGCGGATTCTTCCGGCCCGAAACACCTGCTTCTCAAGCTCTCCCGTGCGAAATTCGAGCAAATGACCGACCACTTGCTGCAGCGCTGTAAGCTGCCCTTCAACGCGGTCATCAAAGACGCCAACCTGAGCGTCAGTAAGATTAACGAAGTCGTGCTGGTAGGCGGCGCTACGCGCATGCCCATGGTGCAGGAGCTGGTGCGCCAGCTGACCAACGGCAAGGAGCCCAACAAGGGCGTCAACCCCGACGAAGTCGTCTCCATTGGCGCGGCCATTCAGGGCGGCGTGCTTGGCGGCGAGGTGAAGGACGTGCTGCTGCTGGACGTTACCCCACTGTCTTTGGGCGTGGAAACTCTGGGCGGCGTGATGACCAAACTGATTGAGCGCAACACCACCATCCCGGTCAAGAAAACCGAAGTCTTTTCTACGGCTGAGGACAGCCAGACCTCGGTGGATATCCACGTGCTGCAGGGCGAACGCCCGCTGGCCGGGGACAACATGACGCTCGGCCGCTTCCGCCTGGACGGCATCCCGCCGGCGCCGCGCGGCATCCCGCAGGTGGAGGTGACGTTTGATATCGACGCGAACGGCATTCTGAGCGTGACCGCCAAGGATAAGGCCACCAGCAAGGAACAAAAAGTAACCATCACCGCTTCGACCAACCTGAACAAGAACGATGTCGAACGCATGGTGCGCGAAGCCTCCCAACACAAAGAGGAGGATGACAAGCGCAAAGCCTTGATTGAGGCCAGAAACATCGGCGACAGCACCGCCTACCAGGCTGAAAAACTCCTTAGAGACCTGGGCGATAAGGCAGACGCCGGCAAGCGCGGCGAGCTGGAAGGCAAGATAAAGGAGCTGCGCGACAGCCTCACCAGTGAGAACAGCTCAGCGATTCTCTCGGCCACCCAGGCTGTTCAGAACCTGATGCAGACCATTGGCGCTGCTGCGTACGAACAGCCTCAGTCCGGTCCGACAGCCGCGGAAAGCCAGCCGAATACCGGCCCGGCGCAAGGCGGTGAGGATGTTGTGGACGGCGAATTCCACGAAGCGTAAAATCGCCTGATTTGCATACAAGAGGCTGCCTTAGGGCAGCCTCTTTTTCCGGGACAGCCCCAAAGATCAACGGCGATCGTTCGTCAGGAGCATAGGATAAATTTCGTTCGCTGGGAAGGCGAGGAAGAGGGGGAAAGGCTGCACCTCCCTTGTGTGTCAGGGCATGAGCATTCCTTTGCCCTTCCAGGCGCTTTCCATCCAAAACCGGATTATTCTTATTGCGATATAATGCCAGCTTGTTATGGCTAATAAAAACAAGAAAAAAATCCAGCGCAAGCTCAGCGCCAAGGCCGGCGCGCGCTGGCTTTGGATTACGCTGGCAGCGGCGGCAGCCCTGACGCTGCTGCTTATCGCTCTGTACCAAATCCCCGCGATACAAAACCACGCATACTATTACGTCGCGAAGGCACACGCCAGAATCCAATACTTTTTTAAGCCCCCGGGAGAAAAAGCCTTCAACCCGGGTGGGAAAGGCACGCTCCAGCCGGAAGTGGCAGCCACGCTGACCGCCATGGCGCCCACGCCCACCCCCACGCTCGTGCCAAGCAGCACCTCCACGCCGCACCCGACGGAACAGGCCACCTTCCCCCCCACGGCGACGCAGCCTCCGACGCCAACCTCCACGCCCATCCCGCGCTCTAAAGCTCTGACCGGAATCAAATATGAGCGTCAGCGCTTTAATAACTGCGGGCCAACCAACCTGGCCATGCTGCTCTCGTATTGGGGCTGGGAGGGCGACCAACACACGGTAGAAGCGGTTATCAAGCCTCTGAAAGAAGACCGCAACGTGATGCCGTACGAAATGCTGGAATACGTCAACGCGCAAACCAGCCTGACGGGCATTGTGCGCTACGGAGGCGACGTGGATATGGTCAAAAAGCTGGTTGCGGCGGGTTTCCCTGTCCTGGTGGAACGCGGATACATGAACGCCAAGGAAGGCTGGATGGGGCATTACGGCATCATTACCACCTACGATGACGCGACGAAAAAGGTGAACATCCCTGATTCGTTCCTGGGGGATATCGCCCTGCCGTACGACCTGCTGAGCATGTATTGGAACCAGTTTGACGGCATTTACCTTGTGGTCTATCCCTATGAGCGCGAAGAGGAGGTTATCAACATCCTCGGGCCGCAGTGGGATGCTGACTACAACCTGCGCTACGCGTTGGAAAAGACAAGCGAACGGATCGATACGCTGGAAGGCCGTGAGCTGTTCTTTGCCTGGTACAGCCGCGGTAACATCCTGATTGAACTGAAGGATTACGCCGGCGCGGCTGACGCATATGACGAGGCTTTCGCGGTATACGACGAAATTCCCACGTCGGACAGGCCCTGGCGTGTGTTCTGGTACCAGACCGGCCCGTTCTTCGCGTATTTTTATACCGCCCGCTATAACGACGTGCTGAACCTGGCGAATTATGTGCTGGATATCACCCCCGAAGACGCCATCCCCGAAACCTGGGTCTGGCGCGGGCGCGCGAACAAGATGCTGGGCAATTGGCCGGCAGCCGAAAGCGACTTCCGCAAGGCGCTCGAATGGCATCCGGAATGGTGGGTGGCTGAGAGCGAGCTGATCAACATGGGGCTTACCCCCTGAGGTTTTTCCCGGCTTGATATAATTGGGATATGGTCAAAATACTGCACTTTGCCGACGCCCATATTGATATTGCCACGCACGGACCTTACGATCCGGATGAGGCTTTGTTTGTCCGTGTGAAGGACTTTCTCAAATCCCTGGACGCGATCGTCGCGGCCGCAATAGACGAAAAGGTTGATCTGGTCATCTTCGCAGGCGACGCGTACAAAGACCGCAGCCCGGCGCCTACCTATCAGCGCGCATGGGGCAGCCGGATTATGCGCCTTTCCCGGGCGGGCATCCCCACCATCCTGATCACAGGCAACCACGACACCTCGCCTTCCTCAAAAAAAGCGCATGCCATCCAGGAATTTTCCACGCTGGACGTTCCGCACGTACATGTAATCGACCGTCCACAGGTTTTAGGCCCAAAAGATCTGGAAGGCTTGCCTGTGCAGGTGTTGGGCATTCCCTGGATTACGCCTTCCCTTGTAAAAAACTCCGCCCCGGAAGCGGCAGACCCGAAGGCTGAACTGGATGTAATCATCGAAAACATGGTCAACGTCCTGATTCAGCAGGCATTAGCGCAGCGCGACCCGGAGCTGCCTTTTATCCTCGCGGCGCATGCCTCCATCCGCGGGGCGCTCCTCGGGGAGGAACGCAATATCAAGCTGGGAAAGGACGTGCAGCTCTCCCAGGCTCTGGTGCGCGATGAGCGCATTGACTACGTCGCCCTGGGGCACATCCACCGCTTTCAGGACCTGAACCTGGGCAGCCACCCGCCCGTGATTTATGCCGGGTCTATCGAACGCGTGGATTTTGGGGAGGTGGGAGATGACAAAGGCTTCGTGATTGCCGAAGTTTCCCGCGGGGAGACGCATTACACCTGGCACAAACTTGCCACGCGCCCCTTTCGTGATTTCAATGTCAGCATCCGCGCCGGCGAGAACACGATGGAAAAAATCCTTGCGGTCTTTCCGCAGCCTGAGGAGCTGGAAGGCGCGATTGTGCGTCTGAACGTCAGCTACCCGGATAACATCGAAGCGACGATTGATGATGCCCAAATCCGCGAACGGGCGCGGCTTGCGCTGGAATTGAAAATCAACCGGATGCCGAAATTCAACCTGCGGGCGCGCCTGGGGGAGAACGGGGAAACCCAAAACATGACGCCCGAGGAGCTGCTGAAGCTTTACTGGAAGCAAAGCCACACGGACGAAGCGGAAATTGAGGCGCTGCAGGAGATGGCTGAGCGTATTATCCGCGAAGACGCGGAAGACGACCAGAGTTGAGCCTGCCGTCAGGCAAAGCGGATCGCGTCCAGCATGCGCGCCAGCCGGGCGGTCTGGCGCACGTCATGTACGCGCAGGATGTCCGCGCCGTGTAAAACCCCATAGGCGTTGGCAGCCAGGCTGCCTTCCAGACGCTCCTCCGGGGGCAGGTTCAGCGTGTAACCGATGAAGGACTTGCGTGAAATCCCTAACAAGAGCGGAAAGCCCAACGCTTTCAGTCGGTCAAGCTGTTTCAGCAGGCGCAGATTTTGTTCGGTTGTCTTGCCAAAGCCGATGCCCGGGTCCAGGAGAATTTGCCCGCCGTCAATGCCTGCTTCCCTTGCGATTTGGACGGACTGCCGCAAACCCTCCGCCACCTCCGTACAGACGTCCCCATAGGAAACATCTACATACCTGCCGCCCAGGCTGACGTCAATTTGCGCGTTCTGCGGGTGCGAGCGGTTGTGCATCAGCACCACGCTGGCTGCGCCCGCGGCCGCCACCGCGCCCATCCGGGGGTCGGCGCGCAGCCCCCACACATCGTTGATGATGTGCGCGCCGGCTCGCAGGGCTTCTTCCGCCACAACGGCTTTGTAGGTATCCACGGAGAGGACGGCATCGGGCAGCTCCTCGCGCAGCGCACGGAGTACCGGCAGCAGGCGTTCAAGCTCCTGCTCCGCCGGAACTGGCCGCGCGCCCGGGCGGGTGGATTCGGCGCCGATATCCAGGATGTGCGCTCCGTCCGCTACAAAGCCGCGGGCTTGTCGGACTGCCGCGCGCAGGGGGTTTTCCTGCTGCAGCAGGCCGTCGCCGGAAAAGCTGTCGGCAGTCAGGTTAAGAATCCCCATAATATAAGTTTGCTCTCCCAGGTTTGGCAGCAAGTCGCTCAGCATAAAGCTCCTTATTGGGCAGGTCTGGCTTCCGCGGTAACTTCCACGCGCGCAATCTCCGGACCCGCGCTGTACAGGAGTACCGAAAAATCCAGCGATATGGGTGAGGATTGGTCATCCCAGCGGCGGATGCCGACCACGCGGCCGTCCTGGGAATATGCTACCACCAGGACCCACAGCGCGCCGGCCTGGGCGGAATCCGGCTGCAGGGCAACGCGCCCGTTCACCGCGCAGGACAAATTGCCGCGGGCGCAAATCACTTCCAGGTCTGTCGCTTCCGCGGGGATGTAGCGCGTGTCATCTTCCGGGACAGGCAGGGAGAAATCAATCGCAGCGCTGGCGCTGAACTGTTCCGGGGTGGGCGCCTGGAAATAGGTTAGCAGGGGCAGGCTCTGACCAGCTTTCAGCAGATTCAGCGGCAGGACGGCTGACTGCGTGCGGGTGTACGCGCCGTCCACGCCGCTCAGCGTCACTTTCGCGCTGACGTTTTCCAGGTCCTTTTCTGTGTCGTTCAGCGCCAACGCGAAGCAAAGCACACCGCCTGCGAGGTCGCGGTAACAGTCCGTTTGCAGGCTCGCGCCGGGTTCAGGCGTTTGCTGGCTGGCTTGCGCGGGCGTGCTGGTGGGGGCTGGCGGCGTTTGCGTGATGGGAATGAGCAGCAGCGTACCCACGCCCATCGCGTAGGGGATAACCGTCGGGTTGGCGGTCATCAGGGCTTCCAGGCTGATGCCGTAGCGCAGCGCGACCCCAAACATATCATCGTCCGCGTCCACCTGATAGTAAACCGGGGTGCCGGTGGGGGTGGGGCTGGGCGTCAGCGTGGGTGCGGTTGTCGGCGGAGCGGGCGTCTCGGTAGGCTGCGGCAGCGCGGTGTTGGTGGGGCGCGGAAGACTGGTGGGAGCGGGCGAGATGCTGAACACGCAGCCGCCCAAAAGCACCGCCGTGCCGAGCAGCAGGAACAGTCGTTTCATTTTCATATCCCCATTATACCAACGGGATTACACGGCTCATCCCGCGCGCAAATGTAAGAGTTGTGTCAAAAATCCCTGCATTTGCTTGAATCCGCTTATCTATGGTACTATACTTGTTTGTTAGAAAGACAGGAGCAATAAAGAAATGCCAATTTACACCTATCATTGTGAAAACTGCGGAGTACGCTTTGACCAGCAGCAGAAATTTACGGACGAGCCGCTGACGATTTGCCCGGAGTGCAACGAACCCGCGCTGCGCAAAATCTATCAACCGGTCGGGATTGTGTTTAAAGGCAAGGGCTTTTATGCCACCGACCACCGCTCCCCTTCAGGGCAGAACCACACGCACACCAGGCCTGAAGGCGCTACGGAAAGCAAGCCTGACGAGGTAAAGCCGGCTGCGCTTTCTCCATCCACCGAAGCGCTAAAAAACAACTATACAAAAGCTGCCGAATAGGCAGCTTTTTTCTTTACGCCATAAGGCAGTCGAGAACGCGGAGTCCTTCGAGACCGAAGAAGCTGTCCCAAAAGTCGGACAGCTCTTTTGTTTTCCCAATCCGTGCCTTTTTTATGGGCGATTGCGGATTTGCGCTATCGAAATGACGCCTGAACCAGAAACATTCTCCCACTTTGGACTGTCTAAAACAGTTCTTTTTAGACAGACTCATTCATAAATGCCAACCGGAGCTTTAGGCTTGCAGGTTCTTATCCACGTTGGCTTGCAGGGAGGCGTATTCCGGGCTGGCGGCGTATTCCTTGAGGGCGTTGATGCGCTTGATAATCAGTGGGTGGGATTGAAACAGCTCCACCAACCGGTTCACGAAGACGTCATCCTGCGAGTCAATCATGGTAAGAGCCTGCTCAAACTCTTCCGGGGTCTGGATTTTCGGCGCGGCCAGACGCACCAGGGCGGAAACCGCTATGTTCAGGCTGCCGCAGGCCAGCAAGCCTGCCCGGTCGCACGAAAGCTCACAGGCGCGAGACCAGCGCAGGAAGACCAGGTACATAATGTAACCGAGACCGAGAGGCGAGGGGGAACCCGCCAGACCGCCGACGATGGTGTTCAGCCAGGTATGCCCCAGGGATACATGCCCCATCTCGTGCCCAAGCACAAAGGCCAGCTCTCCGCCGCTCATGATGCGCAGCATGGGCTCATACAACACGATAGTTTTGGTCTCCGCGAGGCCGAATGTGTACGCGTTTACCACGTTCTCGCGCACCACATACACTTCCAACGAACCCGGCTGCAGGCGTTTTTTGCACAGCTGCACCACGCTCGCCAGTTCCGGGCTGCGCTCCGGCGAGACAAGGAAAGCTTTGCGCATCAGTTGGGCTTGCATCGCGCGGCTGGAAAAAATGGATGCTCCCAGGATAAACACGATAACTAACAGACTCAGGCACTGCGTCAGGAAAGCGGTTACAACAACGGCTGCAATGCTGATTAATATAGTGAGCAGCAGGATGGGGAATTCGCTGGGGTGGCGGTAAGCAGTTGTGCGGAACATTGGGCTCCCTCTGTCTGGGTGATGCTTCCAATTTTACCGCCGCTTACCGCGGACTGCCTGAGGAAATGTTCGCCCGCATGAATATGATGCACCCCACGCGATTCGACCTTTTCAGGGTGTCAGGTTCAGGATGCGAGGTCCGCAGTCCCCCTGCAGAGCAAAAAAAGGCGCGGTCAGATGATGACCGCGCCTGTAAGCTCTCAGGCTTTGGAAATATTCACAAACACCACCGGGCGGCGTTTGGTCTCATCAAAAATGTGCGACTTGGCCAGGTTTAGCACGTCCCGCTCCAGGTTTCCGTTCGCGGAGCGCGCCAGTTTCTCGATGCGTTGGCGCAGTTCCTCAAAAAGGTCTTGCGATTCGGTCGGGGACATGAAGCCCCTGCTGATAATCTCAACCTCTTTCAGGTTGGACTTATCTTTTATCAGATTCAGGAGCACGATTCCGTCCTGACTGAGCATTTCGCGTTCGCGCATCACGGAGCGGTCCACATCGCCCACGCCCGTGCCGTCCACGAACACATAGCCGCCGGGGATGCGTTCGCCCAGCTTCATTTCGCCGTGCTCGAACTCAATCACGCGGCCGTTCTCCACAATGGCAATCTGGCGTGGGTCCATGCCAACCTCCATGCCCAGACGGGCGTGCTGGTTCAGCATGCGCAGTTCGCCGTGAATGGGAATCAGGTAGCGCGGGCGGGTCAGATGCAGCATCAGCTTGATTTCTTCCTGGCTGGCGTGCCCGGAGACGTGCACCGGCGCGATGGCTTCGTAGATGACCTGCGCGCCCTGTTCCAGCAGGCGGTTGATGGCGCGGTAAACCAGCTCTTCATTACCCGGGATGGGATGCGAGGACAGCACGACCGTGTCGCCCTCTTTGATATCAAAGCGTTTGTTGCTGCCGTTGGCAAGCCTGCCGAGGATGGAGGTTGGCTCGCCTTGCGAACCGGTAACGAGCAGCACTACCTGGCTGTCCGGCATCTGCAGGGCGGTTTCGACCGGCACCACCACATCCTCCTCAAAGTCGATGTACCCCAGCTGCCGCGCGATTTTCACGTTTTCGGTCATGCTGAGGCCCACGAAGGCGACTTTGCGGTGGTATCGCAGCGCGGCATTGATGACCTGCTGCATGCGCGATATGAGCGACGCGAAGGTGGCGACGATAATGCGCCCCTTGGCTTCGCGGAACACGCGGTCAAACGCCGAGTCGATGACCTTCTCGGAAGGCGTCCAGCCCGGACGCTCCGCGTTGGTGGAATCCGACAGCAGCGCCAAAACACCCTTCTGCGCGAATTCCGCCAGCTTGGCGTAGTCTGTCGGCCAGTTATCCACCGGGGTGTGGTCGAACTTGTAATCGCCGGTATGGACCACCAGCCCTGCCGGGCTTTCAATCCCCAGGCCGATGCCGTCCGGAACGGAATGGCAGACGTGGAAGGCGTGCACCTTGAAGGGGCCGATTTGCACGGTCTCGCCGGCCTTCAGCGTCTGAAGCCTGGCATTTTTGTGTTCAAAGCCGCGGCGGTTCAGTTTGGCGCCTATCATCCCGAGCGTGAGCGGGGTGGCGTAAACCGGCGCGTCCACGCTCTCGAGCAGGTGTCCGATTGCTCCGGTATGGTCCTCGTGACCGTGGGTGATTACAATCCCGCGCACGTGATCGGCGCGCTGTTTAATGTATTCAAAATCCGGGATGATGTAATCAATACCGATCATGTCGTTGTCCGGGAACATCATGCCGGCGTCCACCACCAGGATTTCGCCGCCGTACTCGTAGACGGTCATGTTCTTCCCGACTTCCCCCAGGCCTCCCAGGGGAATAATGCGTAATTTTTTCTCTTTCATAATCTTTCCTTAATAAAAAGTGCCAACGGCAACAGCCGTAAATGTTATAGTTTGGTTTTAAAAATAAAACCCCGCGAATACAGGTCAGCCGGGGAATTTTGTTTCAAAATAAGTTGTATCTTCAACAAAAAGCCGCCAGGCGGCTGGATTAACTTGCGAGAGTATAGCATACGCGCAGGCGTTTCGTCAAATCCGTGCAGTATGTGGAAAAGCAACATGATAATGTCCTAAAGTAGCAAAATAGAAATGTCCTGATCAGGAGCTATGAAATCATCATTCGGCACATCCAATTTATTTTACAAAGGAATGAGAATACCCTGACACATAAGGCAAGTATAACCTTCCGCCTCTTCCTCCCTTTCCCAGCGAACTAATTTTATGAGTTACTCCTTATGAACAAGCGCTGGGACGGAGGTTGATCTTTAGTTCTATCAAACATTTTTCCCTTCCCCGGCGGCTCGTCCAAGGCAAAATAGAGCCGTTTGCCGTTGGGGAAGGGTCAGGGTCAGGGCAAGCGTGAAGCAATAGTGAAAAGAAGAAAAAAAGGGGTCTTAGTTTCGAGGAAAAACCATCCTGACGATTTCATCCCCTCATTAGGACATTTCTATTTTGCTATTTCCGGCCATTATTCCTTTGTACCTACAAAACCTGGGCAGGATTCCAGCAGGATCCCGGGTGTGAATTAACCAAATTTTTATGAATTGCTTACAGGAATCTAACAATCAGCGCTTAAGTTAAGCATAAACAACAAACAAAAAAGGAGGTAGCTATGGCAAATATTGTGAGACGTCGATTTTATCCAAGGGAGCTTTACAACCTGGATCAGTTTATGGACCGTTTTCTGGATATGAATGCTGATGCCTGGGGTTCCCAGCCGCTTGGCTTCCCGCTGGATGTGATTGAGAAGGATGACGAATTCCTGGTGCGGGCGGACGCGGCCGGCTTTGACCCTGAACTGCTGGAAATCACCTACGATAACAACACTCTGAGTATTAAAGGTGAAATCCGGGAGGAAAACAAAGAGGAAAAAGAAGGCAAATACCATGTGCAGGAACGCCGGGTGGGCACCTTCTACCGGAGTGTCTCCCTCCCCGGGCAGATAGAGCAGGGCAAGATTAGCGCGGAGACTGAGAACGGAATTCTGACCGTTCACCTCCCCAAGAAGCCCGAAGCTCAGCCCAAACGGATTGAGATCAAGCCCAAATCCATCAGGGTTGTGGACCAGGGTAAGTAAGTCTCCCGTACCCAAGGATAAAAGCAAGCTGCTGCAAGGCAGCTTGCTTGCTTTACGCGCCTGGCAGCGAAAAACTTGGCGCTGACGCCCTGAAGAAGCGATTTGCCGGAAGAGGGTGCGGATTCCCGGTATAATTAAGACGGTCAACCGAGCCATAAGGAGTGAATCATGGACGCTGAGATGTACCGTGTCCCGCTTAAAGGCAAAATCAAGTTGAAGGATTACGACCCCAACGATTCAAAACTGTTCGAAGGGAATAAGAAAGACGGCAAAGAAGCTTTGCAGAAGTTAAACGCCGAGCTGGAAACGCTGCAGGAAGAACTTTACGCGCAGGGCAAGCACCGCCTGCTGATTATTTTGCAGGCTATGGATACCGGCGGCAAAGACGGCGTCATCCGAGCGGTGTTTGAGGGCGTGAACCCCCAGGGCGTCAGAGTGGCGTCGTTCAAAACCCCGACGCCGGTAGAGCTCGCGCACGATTACCTCTGGCGCGTACACCAGCAAAGCCCCGCTAAAGGCGAGATGGTCATTTTCAACCGCTCGCAATACGAGGACGTTTTGGTAGTGCGCGTCCACGACCTGGTGCCGGAAGATGTCTGGTCCAAACGCTATCAGCATATTCGGGAGTTTGAGCGCATGCTCGCAGAGGAAGGCACCACCATCCTCAAGTTTTACCTGCACATTGATTTGCAGGAACAGGCTGAGCGCTTTTTGGCGCGCGTGGAAGACCCTACCAAGCAATGGAAGTTCAACCCCGGCGATTTGGATGAGCGCGCCCGTTGGGAGGATTACATGAAAGCCTACGAGGATATGTTGAACATGACCAACACCGCCTGGGCGCCCTGGTACATTATCCCTTCCAATAAGAAGTGGTACCGCAACTGGTTGATCTCCAAGATTGTGATCAAGACCTTGAAAAACCTGGATATGCGCTACCCCACGCCGGTGGAAAACATCGAGGATTACCACAAACGCCTGCTCGAGATGGTGGCGGCGAAATAACAGCAATGACGGAACTCCCAGCCGCACCGTTGGGAGCCGTGATTGGGGGCCGTCTCCAACGTGATTTTATTCTGCCCTTTGAGGGCAAGCCGCGCCTGAACGCGCTTGGCGGCAGCCTGCCTTATGCCGCGGCTGCCTTCGCTTTTTGGGGCGGCAGGGCAGGCTTGTACGCGCGTGTTCCGGAAGGCTTTCCGCTGGAACAGCTGGATACGCTGCGCCAGAAGGGCTGTGACCTGAACGGCATCGTGCGCGTGCGGGAGCGCATTGACGACCGGCGCTTCGTCGCGTACACCGACCCATTAAGCCCACACACCGATAACCCGATTACCTACTTCGCGGAACGGGGCATCACTTTTCCGCGCGAGCTTATCGGCTACGACAGCGCGTCTTCCCCTTTCTGCAGCAAACTGGAGTACGAAAACTTCACCGCGCGGGTAAACGACCTTCCTCGCTCTTACCTGGACGCCCCCGCTGCCCACCTGTGCCCAATAGACTTCCTCTCTCATAAGATACTGCCCTCCCTATTGAAAGCCGGCATGGTCGAAACGCTCACCATGCGGGCCTGCGGCTGTTACATGGATTCCAGCTTCTGGGAGGAAATGCGCGGATTGGTTGCGGACCTGACCGCTTTTATGCTCACGGAAGCAGAAGCTTTACGGCTTTTCCGCGGGCGCAGCGTGGACCTGTGGGAAATCGCCGAAGCCCTGGCAGACTATGGACCGGAATTTGTTTTGGTGCACTTGCCCGACGGCTCGGTGCGTTTGTTTGACCGCCTGGGGCAGAAACGCCGCGTCATTCCCGCTTACCCGGCCAAAACAGTTGACCCGACCGGCATGTTGGATGCCTTTGATGGGGCTTTTCTGTTGAACTACCGCAAGAAATACGACCCGGTGGAAGCCGCGCTGTGTGGAAACGTGACCGCCGCCGTCTGCATGGAAGGCTTTGGGCCGTATTACGTGCTGGATACGCTGCCGGGGTTGATGAACGCCCGGCTGGACGTACTGCGCGGGCGGGTCAGCAGCGCATAAGCTTCAGGGCGTTTTCACTGTCTCCAAGGACACTTCATAAATCCAGGGCCAATTTTTGCCGGTGATAAATAGCCGGTCTTCTTTCGCGTCGTAAGCGATGCCGTTCAGGACGTCTTTGGGCAGCGGCGCGCTCTGGCCTTCCCGCAGGATGCTGCAGTCAATCACGCCGATGACTTCCCCACTCTCGGGGTTGATGCGCACAATCAAGTCTTTGTACCAAATATTGGCGTAGATTTCCCCGCGGATATACTCCAGTTCGTTCAGGCGCTCCAGCGGCGCGCCGTCCAGAGTGACCTGCAAAGTACGGGTGGTCAGCATGCTTTGCGGGTCGATGAAATACAGAGCCGCGCTGCCGTCGGAGAGTATCAGACTGCTGCCGTCCGTGGTCAAGCCCCAGCCTTCCGTGGAATAGGTGAAAGTGCCAAGGAGGCTGAAATCCTGCGGGTCGTAGATGAAGCCCTTGTTTTCCTTCCAGGTGAGCTGGTAAAGCTTGCCGTTCAGCAGCGTCAGCCCCTCGGCAAAGTACTGTTCGTCCAGGCGTTCTTCCAACAGGACCGCGCCGCTCTCCACCTCGAGCTTGCGCAGGGTGGACTGCCCGTACAAACCGGCGCTCTCGTAAAACAGCCCGTCCGCGTAGAGCAGCCCTTGTGTGAAGGATTGCGGGTCGTGCGGGGTTTGGGCAAGCACCTTGATCTCCGCGTTTGCGCCCAGCTTCCGGGGGATGGAGTTGGAACCGGGAAGGCGCACATGCATCACGAGCAAAAAAAGCGCCAGCGCTGCCAGCGCGATGAACAAGCGGTAAGACTTTGGTTTTGGGGTGTTTTTTGTTTTTTTCATAGGTTCGGCGGTTTCAACATGTTTTGGCGCGGATGCGGGGATGCGCCTGAATTTCGATTATACATGGGAATTCCCCGGGGATGATACCTGCGTGATAAAATCCACCCATAATTTGCCAGTTATCCACGGAGGGAGCAATATGCCTGCAGTGTTGGAACGTTTTTTGCGTTACGTCCAGATTGATACGGAATCAGACCGGGACTCGGAGACTTACCCCAGTTCAGCCAGGCAGTTGGACTTGCTGCGGCTGCTGGCGGAAGAGCTGCGCAGTATTGGCTTGAGCGACGTACGCATGGACCAGTTCGGGTACGTGACCGCCGCGCTTGAAGCCACTGCCAGCGCGCCCGCGCCGGTGATAGGCTTCCTCGCGCACGTGGATACCAGCCCGGATTTCAGCGGGAAGGATGTGCGCCCGCAAATTGTGGAGAACTACGACGGCGGGGATATTATCCTGAACGCGGCGGAACAGATTGTGCTCTCCCCGCAGCGCTTCCCGGATTTGCTGAAATACCGCGGGGAAAGCCTGGTCACCACCGACGGCACAACCCTGCTGGGAGCGGATGACAAGGCTGGCATCGCCGAAATTATGACTGCCGTGGCGTATCTGGCCGCCCATCCGGAAATCCCGCACGGGAAAATCCGGGTCGCGTTCACGCCCGATGAGGAGGTGGGCGCCGGCGTGGAGCACTTTGACGTGGGGGCTTTTGGCGCGGACTTCGCTTATACTGTGGACGGTGGGGAAATCGGCGAGCTGGAGGTCGAGACATTCAACGCTGCCAGCGCCAGGCTGCAGGTGCGCGGGCGCAACGTACACCCGGGCACAGCCAAGGGCGTGATGCTGAACGCGCTGCAAATCGCGATGGAATATAACGCGCTGCTGCCGGTTTTTGAGCGCCCGGAATATACCGAAAAGACTGAAGGCTTTTTCCACCTGGTGCTGCTGAATGGGGAAGTGGAATCCGCGCGCATGGAATACATTATCCGCGACCATGACGACAGGCGTTTCCAGGACCGCAAAGCCTTGATGCAGAGCGCCGCGAACTACCTTAACCAAAAATACGGCGAGGCGGTGGTGGAGCTGACGCTTAAAGACCAGTACTACAACATGAAGAAGATGATTGACCCGCATCCGCAGATATTAGCACTGGCGCGAGCCGCTTACGAAGCCCTGGGGATTGAGCCGCGCGTCGTGCCGGTGCGGGGCGGCACGGACGGCAGCCGGCTGTCGTACATGGGGCTGCCAACGCCGAATCTGTTTGCCGGCGGGCATAATATGCACGGACGCTACGAATTTGTGCCGGTTTCCTCTCTGGAAAAAGCCGCGCAGGTCATCATCAAAATTTGTGAGCTGGCCGCTGCCGGCTGAGGGTTCTTTTCTGGATACAAAAAACGCTGCGCCTCTGAAGCGCAGCGTTTTTAAGTTTGCCTGGAGCAGTTTATCCGCAGCAGCCGTCAGAGCAGCCTTCGCCGCAGCTTTCGCACGAGTGCGACAAACCGCCGTTCTGAATTTCCTGCTCGGTGGCGGGACGGATGCCGAGGATGGTCACAGTAAACTGCAGGTCTTTACCCGCCATGGGGTGGTTCAGATCCAATTCCACGTTTTCATCGGTCAGCGCCGTAGCCACTCCGGTGAAAACGTGCCCGTCGGCGTCGCGCAGGTGCATTGGTTCGCCCAGGAGGATTTCAAAGTCCGGGGGGAAGGATTCGCGGGTAACCAGCACCACCGCGTCGGGGTCGAATTCGCCGTAAGCGTCTTGGGCCAGGACTAAAACTTCTTTGGAATCGCCCACTTCCATGCCGGTCAGGGCATTTTCCAAACCGGGAATGATGTTCTTATGCCCGTGCAGGTACTCAAGTACTTCGGATTCAATTTCTTCGCCGTCAACGACGAGATTGTAGGCCAGCTGCACAACGGTGCCGTCTTGCACCGCATTCAAGATATTTTCTGTCATTTCTTCTCCAATTCTAAAAAGACGCCTGGATTTTCCAGAGCCGCATGATTATATCAGAATATCAAGGTCTGTCCATCAGTATGTATGCCTGTCGAGTGCTGCTGTTTGACAATTCCCAGGGGGCAGTCTACAATAGGCTTACTGAAAATATTTATCAATAACAGGCGATGGACTGGCAAACTTTTCTCTCAAAGGCAGGCTACAGGCTCTCCGAACCGCGCAAACGGATTATGACGCTGATGGAAGTGGCGGAAAGACCGCTCAATCCGCTTACCATTCACCGGCTCTTGTGCGAACAGGGCGTGCACCTGGGCTTGGTCAGCGTATACCGCACGCTGGAACTGTTCTTCTCGCTTGGATTGATCAGCCAGGTATTCCAGCAGGACGGTCTGGTGGGCTACCTGCCGGCAAGTTTCGGCCATCACCATTTTATCGTGTGCCAGAACTGTCATAAGGCCGTGGAGTTCATGGGCTCTGAAGATATGCGGGAGCTGGTTCAGCGCGTTCAAAACGAAACCCGCTATGTGGTCCGGGAGCACCTCCTGCAGTTTTACGGCCTCTGCCCGGAGTGCCAGGCCTTGCTGGAAGCCGGTGAAACGAAATGAAAACACTTGGAATTATCATTTTGTGCGCGGCGCTGCTCCTTTCTGCCTGCTCGCCCGCCGCACCTGAACAAGCGCAGCAAATGGCAGTGACTGTTTCGGTGCTGCCGCAAGCTTACTTTGTGCAAAAAATCGCCGGGGACCTGGTTTCCGTGCAGGCGGTTGTGGGCACCGGGGATGACCCCCACACTTATGAGCCTACCGCCGAACAGATGCGCGCACTGACAAAGTCGCGCCTGTACTTTTCCATCGGCGTGGAGTTTGAGCAAGCCTGGCTGCCGCGCTTTAGCGCCGCCAACCCCGGGCTGGAGATTGTCGATTCAGGGGCAGGGGTGGAACGGCTGGCAATCAGCCCTACGCTTGGAGAAAGCGCTGAGGAAGCTGAAAACGACCCGCATATCTGGTTTTCGCCTACGCGGGTGAAGATTATTTCGCGGAACATCGCGGACGCGCTTGCCGCTGCCGACCCGACGCACGCGCAAAGCTACCGCGCCAACCTGGAAGCCTGGCTGAAGGAAATTGACGCGGTGGACGCGGATGTGCGCGCCGCTTTAGCGGGCATCAGCCGCAGCAGCTTTCTGGTTATCCACCCTGCCTGGGGCTACTTTGCCAGTGAATATGGGCTGACCATGCTTTCCGTTGAATCCCATGGGCAGGAACCCGGCCCGGAGGAGCTGGGCGCGCTCCTGAACCTGGCGCGGGAAAACGGAATTACAACTGTGTTTGTCCAGAAAGGTATCAGCCCGAAGCTGGCGCAGTCCATTGCCGGGCAGCTTGGCGGCGCGCGCGTGGTGGAACTGGACCCGATGGCAGCCGATTGGTCTGCGAATATGCGCTTGTTGGCAGCCGAGTTGGCGGAAGCGCTTCGGTAGCGAGGATATCTTGGAAGAAAAAAGTGAAACCCCTGTAATTTTGCTGCGCAATGTCTGGGCGGGGTACGACCTGGATACTGTTTTGGAAGATGTCAGCTTTGACCTCTACCAGCGGGATTATGTCGGTCTGATTGGCCCCAACGGAGGCGGAAAAACCACGCTCATTAAGGTGATTTTGGGCTTGCTGCCCCCGCGCAGCGGCAGCGTCAGCGTGATGGGAACCAGCCCGCAGGAGGGCAGAAAGTACATCGGTTACGTTCCTCAGCTGCAAGTCAGCGATAAAGCTTTTCCAATCAACGTCTGGGACGTGGTCAGCATGGGCAGGATTAAGCCCGGCTTATCCAGCCTGCGCCTGAGCAGCGAAGACCGCCAGCGCGTGGAGGAAGCCCTGCGCCAAACGGGCATGCTTGACCTGAGTAAACGCTCCATCAATGAGATTTCCGGCGGGCAGCGGCAGCGCGTTTACATTGCCCGCGCCCTCACCGCGCAGCCGCGCATTTTGCTGTTGGACGAGCCGACCGCCAGCGTGGACCCGCAGGCCAGCGTTCAGCTTTACGAATTACTGGCCAGGCTGAACGAGGAAATCTCGATTCTGCTGATTTCCCATGACATGACCGCGATATCCGCTTACGTGAAGACCATCGGCTGTATTAACCGCCGGCTGGTCTATCACCGCGATAAATCCATCTCCGCGGACATGCTCCAGGCAGGCTATGAATGCCCGGTGGACTTAATCGCGCACGGGATGCCGCACCGCGTTTTCCCCGCGCATACTGAGGACGGAGAGCCGCTGGAATGATTAACTTTCTGCGAGAAGTGCTTTCGTACGAGTTCATGCGCAACGCGCTGCTGGCAGGCGTCATTGTCAGCGCGGCTTGCGGCGTGATTGGCACGCTGGTGGTGTTGAACCGCATCGTGTTCATCAGCGGCGGCATCGCGCATGCGGCCTACGGCGGCGTGGGCATCGCCTACTTCCTCGGCTTGAACCCTATGTGGGGCGCGGTGGGTTTCAGTTTGCTCTCCTCGCTTGCCATGGGCTATGTGAACCGCAAGGAAAAAGCGCGCGCTGATACCATCATCGGGGTGATGTGGGCGTTGGGCATGGCGCTGGGGATTATCTTCGTCAGCCTCAGCCCGGGCTATAAAGCGGACCTGATGAGCTACCTGTTCGGCAGCATTCTGGCCGTCTCAGCGGGTGATTTGCGCTTGATGCTGGTTATTGCCGTGGTAGTGCTGGCTTTTGTGCTGGTGTTTTACCGGCTCCTGCTGGCGATTTCCTTCGACGAGGTCTTTTCCACAGTGCGAAACGTCCCTGTCGGCTGGCTTTCGATGGCCATGATTGTGCTTATCGGGCTGACCGTGGTCATCACCATGCGGGTGGTCGGCTTGATTTTGGTGATTGCGTTGCTCACTATCCCGCCGGCTATTGCCAATCTGTTTGTGCGGGAGATGCGCAGCATTATGGTCTTGAGCACGGGGTTAAGCCTGCTCTTCACGATATCAGGGCTGTTGATTTCCTATGCGCTCAACCTGCCTTCCGGCGCGGTGATTATCCTGGTAGCCAGCCTGGGGTACGCAGCCGCGGCGGCTTTCCGGCAGCTTCGCGCGCGCGGCAGGATGCGAAAGGAAGCGTCGGGCGCAAAAAACACTTTCGAGGTTATCCGGTAAAATTGTAGAGAAGATGTCTGTTAAAGCTTTCTTTCAGGATTCAGGGCCGATAGGTCTGGGGATGTGGCTTGGGAGGCACTGCTCGCTGCGCGCGGGACGCAGGCTGGCCATCTTTGCTGCGGATATTCTCTCCGCCTTCCAGGGCGGGAAAATGATGCAAGCCATCAAAGCCAACCAATGGGTAGCCTCCGGCGAAAGGCTGAATCGCGCGGAATTGGCTGCGCGCAGTCGGCTGGTCATGCGCAATATCGTTATTGCCTTGTTTGAATACTTTTATTATTACCAGCACGAAGACGAAGCCCGGCAGTGTATTATCCTCTCCCCGGAAATGCAGTCGATGTTGGAAGACAGCGCTCAACGCGGAAAACCGCTAATCATCCTTGGGCCGCATATGGGCAATTTTGACCTGTTCGGCATGATGATTGTGAAATTGGGCCAGAAGGTGGTGGTGCTTTCCTACCCGAAACCCAACAAAACCTATCAGGCGCAAAACGCTCTGCGCGAGCAGACCGGGATGCGGATTATGCCGATTAATTTCAGCGCATTCAGGGAAGCAAAAAAGCTGATGCTGAATGAAGGCTGCGCGCTGGTCACGGGATTGGACCGGCCGATTGATGGGAAAGAAGAACAAAAATACAAACCGGTATTTTTTGGCAGGCCCGCCAGGCTTTCCACGTATTACGTGCGCCTGGCGCGCGAAACCGGAGCCGACGTACGGGTCGCCTGTGGGGTAACGCGCGAAGACGGCAGGTTTTATTATGACTGCACCCCGCCTATCGCGTTTGAGGACTATGAAAACCTGACCGATGATATTGTGCTGAACGCAGAAAAAGTGCTGCGCGCAGCTGAGAAATTTATTCAGGCTTCCCCGGAACAATGGGCAATGTTCTATCCCATCTGGCCGGAAGCGCTGGAGCAAATTAAGCATTTATCCTGAGAGGTGCATATGAAGCAACAAACAGAAGTAAGAAAGAACGATATCCTGCTTGGTTCTTTGGAACGACCGGCGCTGCAGTGGTTGGCAGCGCACATGCCCGCCTGGGTAAATTCCGATACGCTTACGGTTATCGGCATCCTCGGCTCCCTGCTGACCCTGGTCAGTTTCATCATTGTCGGCCGCACTGGCGGACCCCTGCGCAACTACTGGGTCCTGATTGCCTGTCTTGGTTTTGTCATCAACTGGTTTGGCGACAGCCTTGACGGCACGCTGGCGCGCTACCGCCACATGGAACGGCCGAATTACGGCTATTTCATCGACCACTCGGTGGACGGTTTTACCGCGCTGTGCATGTTCCTCGGTTTTGGTTTTTCCGGCATTTCTCGCTTGGACGTCACGCTCTTTGCCGCCATCGGCTACCTGTTGATGATGATTACCGTTTTCCTGAAGACGAAAGTGACCGGCGTGTTTGAGATGACCACCATTAAACTAGGCCCGACGGAAATGCGCTTGATTGCGATTCTTTTCAGCCTGGTGAATTACTTCATCGGGGTAAAGAACGTTGAACTGCCGTTATTCGGCAGCCAGACCTACGGCACCTTGACGATTGGCATCATTGCCTTGATTCTTTATGTTTACTATCTGGTGGAAACTGTGCGGGTCAGCATTAAGCTGGAAAAGTTCGACGCCGAACGGCTTGCCCAGCGCAAGGAAAAAGAAGCCAAAAAGCTGGCCAAAAAACAGGCCAAACTTATGACAAAAGCCGGAAAAAAGCAGCGTAGGCTCGAAGAAGAGATGGCTCAGGCACAGAAGAAGAAAAAGAAAAAGAAGCATTCCGTGGAGGAAATGCCTCATACCGCATGAGTACGGCTCAGGCACTTCAGGTCTGCCTAAATTGGCAGACCTTTTTTATTCTTTGTTCTGCGAATGGAATTGGTGGATAGCTGGCGCGATGGCTTCCAATTCAGGCAGGCGGGCGCACAACGCCGAAGGGATGAGCCCGGGCAGAGCGGATTCGGCCAGCTCCGTCGCAGCGGCGAGCGCGGCACGGGCAGGCTTGAGCAAATGCTCCTCCAGCAGGCAGCCCGGGAAGCCGACGATAATCAGGTCCGGCTGCAGCAGGTGTACCAGCGCCGCCAGCCCACGCCCAAGTTGGGCGCCAGCCTCAGCGAAGACATCCTGCGCGAATGGGTCGCCGGCCTGGGCATCGCGGATCACCTGGAACAGGTCGGTATCCCTGTCCCAGTGTTGGGGGCAGCGTTTGTGCGCCAGTTCCAGCATGCCTGCCGCGCTGGCAAAATCTGAGAGGGTGCCGGGCTTGGACGAGCCCGCCGGGCCCTCCGCCGCGAGGCGCAGGCTGCCAAGCTGGCCCGCCGTCCCCCCGCTGTTGTGGTACAGCCTGCCGTTGGTGAGAATGCCGGCGCGCAGGGTGGGCGACATGCTGAGGAAGACCAGGTTTCGGACGTTTTGGCCGCTGCCAAAGTAATACTCCGCCAGCGCTCCCGCGTTTGCTTTTTGCTCCAACGCCACCGGCAGGTTGAAGCGCAGCGAGAGCTGGGAGCGCACTGGCTCCTGTTTCCAGGCGGGGAAGTCTATGGCGGAACTGAGGATGCCCGTTTCGGGGTCCAGGTTGCCGGAAATGGCAACGGAGACGCGCTCGGGCAGAGCCAGGTGCTGGGCCTGTGTCAGGGTCAGCAGCCGGTCGGCCTGTACCATAATCAGCTCCAACACAGCTGCAAAGTTGGCCTGCGCAGGTATGGGAGCGGAAAGGCGCTCGTAAACCGTTCCGGTTGGGCTGCCGTAAACAACCAGCAGACGCTCGCCATCCAGGTTAATCCCGAGGATATTGGAGGAGCCGATGAGGGATTTATCTTTGCGCAGCATATGAAGAGATTATAACCCGCCTGAATGTTAAAGAAGCATCCCCTGAGATTTCTCAGGGGATGTAAGCTTTCCGTAAAATCTTAGCCCTTGCCGCGCATACGCGGGTCCAGCACGTCG
Source organism: Anaerolineaceae bacterium (assembly GCA_035403825.1). Lineage (GTDB taxonomy): Bacteria > Chloroflexota > Anaerolineae > Anaerolineales > Anaerolineaceae > Mesolinea. The sequence continues at coordinate 2,704 of DAONFX010000014.1, read as the reverse complement.
CGCATCGCATCGCCGACCAGGTTCCAGCCCATCACGAACAGGGTCAGGGTGATGCCAGGATAGACCACGATGTACCAGTATTTATCCAGGCTGGTAATCCAGTTGCGGGCGAAGCTGAGGATTTGCCCCCAGTCGGCGTAGCCGACCTCGGTGCCGATACCGAGGAAGGACAGGGCGGCAAAGCCGAGCACCACATCGCCGATGCCCAGAGAAGCCAGCACCAGGGTCGGGAAGATGGCATTAGGGAGGATGTGTTTGAAGAGGATGCGGCCGTTCTTGAGGCCGGAAGCTCTGGCTGCCAGGACGTAGTCGCGCTCTTTGATGGAGAGGATATCCGAGCGGATGATGCGGGCATAGCCCATCCAGCCGAATGCTATCATGGCGATCAGAGGCGGCAGCAGGCTGCGGCCCAGAATTGGGGTCAGCACCGCCGAAAAAATCAGCGCCATCATGATATACGGCAGGGTCATAAAGATATCTGTGACACGCATGATCAGGTTGTCCACGCCGCCGCCGTAATACGCCGCGATGGAACCGAGAACCACGCCAATCAGCACCGTAGCCAGCACTACGATAAAGCCGGTCTTGAAGGCTGTGCGCGTACCCCACACAATGCCGTAAAAAATATCATACTGGCCTTGGGCGGTGCCCAGCAGGTGCACCCAGTCTTCGTTCCCGGTGAGGGATTTGTACCAGAAAGGAATCTCCGGGACGTTTTTCTTCCAGGGGGAGCCGGGGTCTTTCGGTTCGCCCACAAAGCCGTCGCGCGGCATTTTGTAAGGGTCGTTGCCCACGGGCGGCGCGATGACCGGCGCGAAAATGGCAACCAGGATGAAAATCGCGATAAAAATCATGCCGATGATGGACGCAGGCGTTTTTACCAAACCCTTGAGGATGCGGTAGTTATCCGGCCCAACGGTGCGCTCCAGCCAGCCAATCTTGCGGGTGGAGTGGGTTTCAGCCAGGAGTCTGTTGTCGCCTGTCGGATTAGTATTGTTTTCGGTCATGCGCTGCTCCTTATGCCAATCGTACGCGCGGGTCGATGAACGCGTAAATTACATCCACAATCAGGTTGGAGAGGATGAGAATGGTGCCGGTGAAAATTGCCAGACCAAGAATGGTGACCACGTCCAGATTGGCGGCGGCGTCGGCGGCGGCTTTGCCAATACCGGGATAGTTGAAGACCGTCTCGGTGATCACTACGCCGCCGAGCAGGCTGACGATGCTGGAGCCTGCCATGGTCACTACCGGCAGCATCGCGTTCGGGCGGGCGTGGTGATTAATCACGTCGTTTTCTTTCAAGCCCTTGGCGCGGGCGGTCACGACATAATCCTGACGCAGGGTTTCCAGCATGGAGGAACGTGTGACGCGGACGAAAGTGGCCCAGTTGATGTAGCTGAGGGTAATGATGGGCATAATCATGTGGCGCATGGCATCCCAAAACACGTCGAAGCGCAGGTTGAGCAGGGCGTCGATGCTGAGCAAATGCGTATACTGCTTCAGCTGGCCGGAGAAGACCAGTTTACTGACCCAATCCGACATCTTCCCCGGATAGAACCAACCGGCTTTGGCGTAAAGCAGCATCAGGATGAGCAGACCAAACACGAAGGTAGGGAAAGAGGTGCCAATAATAGAATAGATGCGAGCCGCCTGGTCCACAAATTTATTCTGATTCACGGCAGCCTTGACCCCCAGCCAAATGCCAACCGAGAGCATCGGGTAGACAGTCCAAAGCGCCAGGTCCACGGTATTCGGGAAGCGTTCCTTGACGATATCCACCACAGGCTGGGAGGCTGTGCGGGAATAGCCAAAATCCCCGTGCAAGATGCCGCCGTCGCGTTTTCCGGTGACAGGGTCAATCACGCCGTTCAACCAGCGCCAGTACTGCTCGAAGAAAGACTTGTCCAGACCGTATTTTTTGATGAGACCATCAATCTGTTTTTCGTTCTTAGGGAAGTCCCGCACGTAGAGCGCCGATCGTTCCACCGGACCCAGCAGCTGCAGCATGCCAAAGATGATCAGGGTCACACCGATGAGCAGGATTGGAACCAGGAGCAAACGCCGGATGATGTAGTTGGTCATTGGATACCTCTCACTTTGTTTTGCCTTTTGCCGCGGACAGAAGCCTTCTGTGCACGGCAAAGGGAAAAAACTGCGGGGATTGCGGGAGCCCTTTCAGGCTCCCGCAATTTGTATCAGCTGTTTGCCTGTCCGAGGTCCTACTCAATCAGGAAGTTGAACAGGATTACATCCTGCTGCAGACCGGGGCGGCCGATGTACAGGCGCAGCGGGCGGTCATTGGTTTCTTCGCAGAGTTCGAAGCGTTCGAGGCCGAGTAGGTCGGTGTCAATCGTGCACACCGGAACAGGGTCTTTATATAAGTTGGTCTCAGCGTCGTAAACCGAGGCTTCGCTCACCATCGGGTCAACCTGCGGGCGCTGTTCCACCGGGACGTCCATGAAGTCAACGTCGCCAGCCTGGAGCATCGCGAAGCGGGTGCCGAATTCGGGGATAATCGCGATCACCGCGTTCGGAACCTTGGCAGGCTCGCCCCAATAACCGTCGAAGGCCTTGAGGACGATATCGGTGCCCTGGGTCCAGTGGTCCAGAGCGTAAGCGCCGGTGCCGTTGGCTATCGTGGTGAAGGGATCTTCAGCGGAGGTCATACCGTAGGTATTCTGCCAGGTATCGCAGGTGCCGTCCC
>DAONFX010000013.1:5272-31199 GCA_035403825.1 Anaerolineaceae bacterium | reverse complement strand
CCCGCGACGACCAGCGGCTCGTATTTATCCAGCGAGGGCAAGTTCATAGCCAACACCGCCTTCGGGTACTTCACCGTCGGGGAGCCAATCTCCTGGTCGGAGATTACCACGGTGCAGTTGGCGGTTCCGCCGCGCATTTCCGGGCCGTAAGACGGGATCCAGGTGACGTGTTTGCCTTCATCCATGGCGGCGTAAGCCAGCAGCTGGCCGGCGTAGAGCGTGCCCTGACCGCCAAAGCCTGAAATGATGATTTCATTCTGCATGTCAGTTCCCTCCCTGTTTCTCAAAAGAAATCGCGTTCGAGACCTTAAAATCCCCGACCGGGTAGTAGGGCAGCATGTGCTCAGCCAGCCAAACGCGCGCGTCGGCGGGCGTCATGCCCCAGTTCGTCGGGCAGGTGGAAAGCAGCTCGACCATCGAGAAGCCTAAGCCTTGTTTTTGCACTTCGAAGGCGGTGCGCAGGGCTTTCTTCGCCAAGCGGATATTTTTGGCATCGTGCAGGCTGCGGCGCACGACGTACGCGGCGCCTTCCAGCGTGGCCAGCATCTCCGCGGTGCGGATGGGATAACCCTGGCGCTCCACATCACGTCCGTGCGGCGAAGAGGTGGTCACCTGCCCGGGCAGCGTGGTTGGGGCCATCTGACCGCCGGTCATGCCGTAATTGGTATTGTTGATAAAAATCGTGGTGATTTGCTCTCCCCTGGCAGCGGCCGCCACAATCTCGCCCATGCCGATGGAAGCCAGGTCGCCGTCACCCTGGTAGGTGAAGACCATGCGGTCCGGCAGCGAGCGTTTGATGCCGGTCGCCATGGCCGGGGCGCGCCCGTGCGGGGCTTCCACAAAGTCAAAAGCAAAGTAGTTGTAAGCGAACACCGCGCAGCCCACCGGCGCCACGCCGATGGTATGTCCCAGCTCGCCCATTTCTTCCAGCACTTCCGCGATCAGGCGGTGAGCTACCCCATGCGTGCAGCCGGGGCAATAATGCGTGCCGCGCTCTTCAAAACCAAGCGGGCGTTGGTAGACCAGTTTCACGTCTGATGCAATCATCTCATGCTCCTGTTCCAAATTCGGCGCGCATTTGTGCCAGCCAGCGGTCGCGCGGGTGTTCGTCAAAGCTAATCTGACCGGAAGCCAGCGCTTCAATCTCTCGCAGTACGTCATCCGGATAGGGGACCATGCCGCCCATTCTGCCGTAGAACGCGATGGGCTTGCGGCCGGAGACGACCAGGCGTACGTCCTCGAGCATCTGTCCGTTGTTCATTTCCACCACCAGGAAGGCCTTGGTGCCCGGTACCAGCGCATCAATGGCTTTGACCGGGAAGGGCGCCACCGTAACCGGACGCAGCAGCCCGACCTTGATGCCTTTTTCGCGCGCCTCGCGCACCGCGGAGAGCGCGATGCGGCCGGCGGTTCCGTAGCCAATCACCACGTACTCCGCGTCTTCCAGCAAATAGCCTTTATAGCGCACTTCGTTGGCTTCAATTTCCTGCCAGCGGGTCATCAGGCGGATGTTGGTGCGTTCCTGCGCCGGGGGATCGATGTTAATCGAGGTCAGCACGCGCTTTTCGCGTCCGCTTACCCCGTTCACCGCCCAATCCGGGACTTCCGTCTTGAGAGGCTGGAAAGGCGGCAGTTCGGCGGGTTCCATCATCTGCCCCAGGCTGCCGTCCATCAGAATCATGACAATGGTGCGGTATTTTTCCGCCAGGTCAAACGCCAGCGTGGTCAGGTCCACCGCTTCCTGCACGGAAGAGGGCGCGAGCACCAACTGGTGATACTCGCCGTGACCGCCGCCGCGGGTAGCCTGGTTGTAATCTCCCTGGGAAGGCGCGATGTTGCCCAACCCTGGGCCGCCGCGCACCACATTCACCGCCACCACCGGCAGCTCTGTGCAGGCGATGTAAGACAGCCCCTCCTGCATCAGGCTGATGCCCGGGCTGGAGCTGGAAGTCATGGTGCGCCGGCCGGTGCATGCCGCGCCGTATACCATGTTGATGGCACCCAGCTCGCTTTCCGCCTGCACAAACGCGCGCCCGAGCTCGGGCATGCGCGCGGAAAGGTATTCCAATAGTTCGGTCTGGGGGGTAATCGGATAGCCAAAATACGAGACCAAGCCGGCCCGCACCGCAGCTTCCGCCACGGCCACGTTCCCTTTAATCAGCTCACGCGCCATATTTCACCTCCCCTTCCGCTTGCTTTTCGGGTCTGGTGCCGCGATACACGGTGATAGCCGCGTCCGGGCAGACCACTGCGCAGATACCGCAGCCGGTACAAGCTTCCGGGTGCAGCATCCTGGCTGGATGATAGCCTTTGGGGCTGAGTCGGGTGAGATCGAGTGCCAAAACCTTGCTGGGGCAGTCGGTGATACACAACTCACAGGCTTTGCAATACAGTTCGTTGATTTCTACCCATCCCTTAGCGGGCATGCGCTTCCTCCTTTTTATCTGGAAAAATTTCCCTGCCCGATGGGTGAGATGAGCAGGGTTCCATGTTTAGTATACCGTAAACCCGCGGCGCATGCGGCAATCAGGTGAGCGGCGGTAGGGAAGATTTCTACGATTTTCTTCTTGAAGAAAAAGACTATTACACTCGGCATGTTTTCTTACCTCTCCTGGTTAAAAATTAATAATTGACAGGATTATTATTTGGATAAATTTGTACGAATCCGCATGGAGTTTTTATGATGAAAAAGCTAACAATGGCCAAAATATTGGCCCTGATGGTCATCCTCGCATTTGGCTGCACGCCATCTCAAACACAAACTTCCGCACCCAGCCCCACTTTCGATATCCTCTCCAACCATACCTGGTTAATGGAGGGCGTAGTATTAAATGTGCTGCCGTACGAAAGTAAGCTTATCGACTTTGGTGAGATTAAAGAACAATCTGATGAAATATCTACTCCAGGACGAATTAGCTTCACTGAAGATTGCCTTGTTTGGAAGGTTGAAGGTCAAGAAATTCAGCTGGCAGGCTTATCAGACTTAGCAATTGGACAGAGGATTAAGTTTAATGCTGAGTACATCCGCGAATCACATCCGTTCCAGGCCCAAGCTACTGAGTTGCTCATTCTGACCCCAGGCGCCGTAGAAAGCATTACGCCCATCTCTACATTTCTCTCCCCAGAATTTACAGGCACTATCACCTCCATCGAAGAGTATGTTCACATTAACACGACGAAGCTGATTGACTTGCATGTCACGAGTTCCCCCAAATATCCCGACCTGAACGAGACGAGGCTTGCGCTTGCATATTACACTCTCCTCTGGCAGCAAACAGCGACAGGATACTTATCGGTGACAGAAGATGCTCTTAAGCCCGGCCAACTTGTAAGTGTCTTACTCACCGATCATTGGAGCAAGGATATTTATGATTACGCTGCCTTCCAAGGAATAGTCCAGGAAATTATTATCATTCCATGATGATTTGGCCTTGAAACATCATGGATTGTTATATATTTTTTCCGTCTTAAAAGAGTCAAAACAGATATCTTTATTAACCTGGGTATTACTCAATGTCTGGGTAATATCAAGAGCTCTGCGCAAGCGCATACCCGCCTGATGGTAAAATTCAGATAATCCCGATCCAAAGGAGCCCCCTGATGAACGAAGCTGTCATCGTCCAAGCCCTGCGCACCCCCATCGGAAACCTGAACGGCGCGCTTTCCACCGTCCGCCCGGACGACCTGGCCGCGCTGGTCATCGCCGAGGTCGTGCGGAGCACAGGCATTGACCCACACGAGATTGACGAAGTCATTTTCGGCTGCGCCAACCAGGCCGGCGAGGACAACCGCAACGTGGCGCGCATGGCCGCGCTGCTGGCCGGGCTCCCGCCCGAGGTCCCCGCCCTGACGGTCAACCGCCTGTGCGCATCCGGATTGTCGGCGGTGAACCTGGCGGCCCGGGCGATCCGCGCGGGGGACGGCGAAATCTTCGTGGCGGGCGGCGTGGAAAGCATGAGCCGCGCGCCCTACGCCTTCGCCAAAACCTTGAGTGGGGGCAACCTGACCGCCTACGACACGGCGCTGGGCTGGCGTTTCATCAACCCGCGCATGGAAGCGCTCTACGGCACGGAGGCGATGGGCCTGACCGCCGAAAACATTGCCGCGCAAACCGGCATTACCCGCCAGGAGCAGGACGAATTCGCCTTCCTCAGCCATCAGCGCGCGGTAGCCGCCCAGGACCAGGGTAAGTTCGCCGAAGAAGTCCTGCCCGTGCCCATTCCGCAGCGCAAAGGGGAGCCGCTTCTCGTCAGCCTGGACGAACGTCCGCGCCGCGATACCAGCCTGGAAGCCCTCGGCAAGCTAAAACCAGCCTTCAAACCCGACGGCAGCGTCACCGCGGGCAATTCTTCCGGTCTGAACGACGGCGCCGCCGCGCTGGTGCTGATGAGCGCGGAAAAAGCCCGCGCGCTCGGGATCAAGCCGCTCGCCCGCGTGGTCAGCGGCGCAGCCTCCGGGATTGAACCGCGCGTGATGGGCCTGGGGCCCATCGAAGCGACCCGACGCGCCCTCAAAAAAGCCGGCCTGACAATTGAGGACATCTCCCTGGCGGAAATCAACGAAGCCTTCGCGGTGCAGGCTCTGGCAGTCATGCGGGAACTGGGGTTGAACCACGCGCTGACCAACGTGAACGGCGGAGCGGTCGCGCTGGGCCACCCGCTGGGCTGCTCGGGCGCGCGCATCCTCACCACCCTGGTGCACGAAATGCGCCGCCGGGCGCCGGAAGCCAAACGCCCGTTTTACGGGCTGGCAGCCCTGTGCGTGGGCGTGGGGCAGGGCGAAGCCGCGCTCGTGGAATGGCTCGATTAGGCCGGGGTTACATAGTCGCAGACCGGCAGCATGCCAGGATCTTCGGGAAAAGTATCGGTTAGCAGACCGCCGAAGGCCGCGCGGGCTGCCGCATTGATTTCTGCCGGGTCCAGCCGGGCAGATAAGCTGCGCGCCGGCAGCGATTCTCCAATATCTACGCGCATTACGCTGTCCCAATCCCTTCCGTGCGCACCTACGCGCCGGATGAACTGCCAGATCATCGCCAGCTGATGCCGGCGCTTGGTTTTGACCACCTGGCTCAGCAGCCTGGACTCCCACGCGCGCTTGCTGAGCACTCCGCTGATGAGCATCGGCAGCAGCTTTGTTTCAGGCGCTCTGGAAAGGACCGCCCCTATGCTCCCGGACCAGGCCTGCAGGGTGTTGGCAGCCCCGGGGACGCGCGCCGGGTCCGGTTCCAATAGGCCGTACGGGAAGTAAAACACCGCCCCACCCTTGCGCAGCCAGTCCACCATTGCACGCAGGACCACCATGCCGCCCGCCTTATTTTCGGGCAGGTAAATCAGGCGCCGGCTGATATTCGGCAGCCCGGTCAGAATAGGCGTCCTGCCTGCCACGACCAGGGTGTCCGCGCGCGGCAGGCAGCCAAAGGCAGCAATCGCGTCCGCCATGCCGGGGTGATTGGCAAGCGCCAACAGCGGGCCTTCCGCGGGCACGCGCTCCTGAGCGCGTATTTCCAGGCCGCCGGAAAGGGCGGATGCGGTCGCGCGGGCGGTCAGCCAGGGCTGCGGGCAGTCCAGCCCGTCTTCCAACGCGAGCAGCAGCCTGGAGAATTCCCGCGCTTGCCGGCTGAAGAGCAGGCGCAGCAGTGGGACAAGCCGCTTTCCAACCATCCTGCCGCCAATTTCCCGGAGTACAACCTCGCTGAGCCGATCAATCTTTTGATTCATCATATCCAAATCAGCTTTTCTTTTTCCGCTTATCCTGAACTTATTTTAGCCGGCTTCTCCGCGGACGGAGCTGAATATTGCCTGCTGCAAGAGCAATGGAACAATGTCCTGGAATAGCAAAACAGAAATATCCTGATGAAGATCAGGAGCCAGAAAATCAGCATTCGATTCCTTCTGTTTTTATAAAAGGAATAGTCATCCCCTGACATACAAGCGAATAACAGCCTTTCCCCTCATCCTCCCTTTCTTCAGCGAACGAAGCTTATTCTACTATCCGAATTTCCCGTCGCTGGGATGGGGAGGTAATCCTTGGGGCCGTCCCAAAAGTTGGACAGCCTTTTTTGATTTCCCGCTCCGTGCCCGTGTTACTGTGCGTTTGCGGATTTGCGCTACCAAAACGAGGCCGAAACCAGGCCCGTATTCTCACTTTGGACTGGCCAAAAAGGGTCGTCCGCCTTTTTGTACAGCCTCTCAAACATTTTTCCCTTCCCCGGCGGCTTGAGCGAGGCAAAAAAGAGCCGCCTGCCGCTGGGGAAGGGTCAGGGTCAGAGCAACTATGGAACATGATAAAAAAGAAGAATTAAGGAGCTTATTTTCGAGGAAAAACCATTCCTGCCAACTTCCTGCACACATCCGGAAATTTCTATCCAGCCCTGACAGGAAATATTGCCTGCCAAAAGCACTGGCACATAAATTGCACCATGTTCCCTTGAAACCAAGGATATAAGCTATTGCGTGGTGACCTATGCAAAATCAAACCTTTACGCCAGCTACCGACCCGGAAGAACGCCCAAAAAAAAGCTACAAATTCCTGTTTATTGCCGCGGCGCTCTTATTTGTGCTGAGCCTTGTGCTTATTTTCTCCGATGGAAACAAGAGCGGCTCCAAGAACCCGCCTGGTGAAGGTACGGCGCTGGACAGCCTGCTCTTCGCGCAGCTGCCGGGCGCGCTGGCGGAACGCGGCCTCGACGGCCTGAAGCTGGACGACATCACCTTCAACGAGGTCAAGGACCAGGCAGTCTTGTGGCTGACAGCCAGCGACCCGGATACCGGCGAGCTGCTGGCGCGCGAACCAGAAGCCATCCTGGCGCTCTGGAATGAGGATACCGGACAGTGGAATTTGTATCAGAAAGACGACGATGTCTTCTTGGACAAGCTGAATGAATCCGATTTCCGGGACTCGGAAATTTACGGGCGGTTCACGGAATACGACCCGAAAGCGTCTGTCACAGGCACGATTTACGGCGGCTTCAAACTGCCCTGGCGCGGGGGACTGACCAAACGCCTCACCTGGTCGGTCGGGCACAATTCCTGCGCGAATAACTACTGCCTTTACGCCTTTGACTTCGCGGACGGCACGATGTTCGAGATTACCGCGGCCAAGTCCGGCTATGTGTACCACTTTAAAGACAGCTGCAACAACGGAGACTCCACCTGCACCAACAGCATCACCATTCAGGACCGCTCCACCTCCCCCTACACCTATCACATCTACATGCACATTGCCAAGGGCAGCGTGCCGGAGAACCTGCGCAAGTTCGGCGTGCCGGTTTTTCAGGGTCAGACCATTGCCTTAGCGGACGACACAGGCTACAGCACCGGCCACCACCTGCACTTTATGGTCGTGGAACAAAGTACCCTGAACGCCTGCACCAATTACTGCTGGGGCAAATCCGTGGATATCACCTTCCGGGATGTGGACATCAATTGGGACGCCGCCACCCAGGGCGGGCGCCCCAGGCTGGCCTCGGAGGCTTCCTGGTACGGCGGAACCGGACGCACCTACTACACCAGCGGGAATCCGTACACACCTGCATCGCACACCTACAATATTATTTTGCTCTACAAATAGAGACAGCCGTCTGCGCATCTCCCAACGCGCGTGTAAAAAACGTCGGGGGGGATAAAACCTGTATAATAATGCCTGCCTGCAGGTTTACAGGCAGGTAAAGTGACCTTATGGAAAAATTGCCCCTCAGCGATCGGGAGATTGAGATTCTGCAGCTTGTTGGTCAGGGAAAGAGCAACAAGGATATTGCTGCGGAACTTTTTATCAGCGTGAATACAGTCAAAGTCCACCTGGGCAATATTTTCGCTAAAATCGGGGTAGCTTCCCGCACGGAAGCCACGCTTTACGCGATAGAGCGGGGCATCGTCAAATCTCCTGCCGGAGCCAACGGGGAAGTGGAAGTTCTGGTGCCCGAACCAATCCAGGCACCTGAACCGGAACCGACCCGCTTGCAGGCATTCCTGCGGAAGTACTGGCCGGGTCTGGCGCTCCTGGCGCTGGCGGCTGTCATCGGGCTTTCCTTCGCGCTGGCTTCCACGCCACTCTTCTCGCCCCCCACCGCCACACCCAACCCGGTGCTTTCCGCATTAATGGAACAGCGCTGGCAGGTGATGGCGTCCATTCCCACAGAAACTGCCGGCGCGGTGTTGATCAATGCCGGCGATAAGCTGTTCGCGATTGGCGGACTCAGCGCGGAGGGCGTTTCAGGCCGCGTGGATATCTACGACCCACAGCAGGACGCCTGGAGTGCGGGCGAACCAAAGCCTCTGCCTGCCGCGGACGTCTCCGCCGCGCTGCTGGACGGTAAAATCTACGTCCCCGGCGGCCGGCTGGCATCCGGAGAACTTAGCAGCGCGCTGGAAGTCTACGACCCGCTGAGCAACCGTTGGGAACGCAAAGCGGACCTGCCTTACCCGGTCAGCGCCTACGCGCTGGGGGTAAGCGGCGGCAGCCTGTACCTTTTCGGCGGGTGGGACGGCAGCCAGACCCTGGACGCCGTCTTGCGCTACAGCCCAGCCGAGGACAGATGGACCACTGCCGGCAGTATGCCCGGCGCGCGGGAATCCATGGGGTCCGCGCTCGTCGGCGGCAGATTGTACTTGTTCGGGGGAACCAACGGCTCAAAAACCCTGGATGCGCTCTGGACTACCCCGCTTGGCGGGGAACTGGCGTGGCAGGCAGAAGCGAAAACGCCCTTCAAGTGCGCGCGCTGCACAGGCGCCGCCTTGAACGACTTTATTTTCGCGGTGTCTGAAAGTACGATCTGGCAGTACAATCCCAAGGACGGCAGTTGGCTGTCGGACCCCGGCATGCCCGTCTCAAGCCCGCGCACAGACCAAAGCCTGGCAGGATATGGGAACGCCCTCTATATTTTGGGCGGGATGGACGAAACCGGCAGCTTGAGCGCAGAACTTATCCGTTATCAGGCGATTTACTCTCTGATTATTCCCTTCCTGACAAACCCCTGATTCTTAGCGCAGCGTGTAGATGACCCCGTACGCAATCCGGTCCCCCGCGGCGACTGAAATGAGCAGGTACGCGTCCGGCGTGGGGCTGGATTGCCCGAAGACGGTGTGGTCCGGGTAGTTGATGAGCAGGAAGTAATCCCCGGCGGGCACGTTATCGAGATAGAACGCGCCGTTCGCGTCCGTCCGTCCGTAGATATCCCCGGCAGCCGGGTCGCCATTGGTGATGATGGGCGGGGGCACTTTCTGGTCCCCAACGGTCACGGCCGGGAAGAGCCAGAAGTCAGTATCCACCAGAATTTGCGAGATATCGTAGGCATACAGCAGCCCGCTGATGGAGGCGAAGCCTTCCTGGGGCGGCAGCGCTTCAGTTGGGGCGGAAAGGCTGCTGAGCGGAACGCCTTCCGGCAGTTTGATTGGATAAGCGCTGCTCAGTCGCATCTCCGCGGCGGGGTAAGCCGTCTCGGGCGAGCTTTGCGTTACTTCTGGCAGGGCAGTGGAAGGGCTCGCTTCAGGCTGTGTTGGGGCGGGCGTATTGGAAGAGCAGGCTGCCAGTATCAGCGACAGGACAAGCAGGAGGGGAAGGAATGTCTTTTTCATAGGTATTTAAATTATAAACCCTCACGGGGTCTTCTCCGTGAGGGTTTCCGTCAAACAGGTTAAGGTTTAGTAGTTGAAGCCCAGGTAGGCCATGAACTGGTCACCGCTGGGGTTCAGGTAGGTGTTCGCGACGTAGGCAGCGATTGGCTGATCAGCGGATACGGACATCGAGCCAACCCAGCCGTCGCTGATGTCAGGGCTCTCAGTTCCGCTCAGGCGGAAGTTGCGGATGAGGCTGTCTCCGGCAGCAATCGTGAGGCCAGTGCGGACGATGGGCGTTCCGCCGCCAGCAGGGGTATAGGTGATGGTTACGTTCGCGGCGCTGGTGCTCAGGTTCTGTACGGTGACGACGTTTGCGTAACCGTTCGCCAGGCGCTTGGCAACCAATGGAACAGACACCTTGGTGCTGGCGAGGCTGCCGGGAACTGCGCCGTAAGCAGCCTGTTCGGCATTGGCAACATAGCGGTACATGACCAGTGTGACGGTGTCTTTAGCCGTGGCAGAGCTGATCTTGCAGCTGCCATACCAGCCGGCATCGGGGAAGCGGGTCGTATCGGTCAGGGTGTTGAAAGTATACGCGCCGTTGTTGGCAATCGCAGTGTGGTTGTGCAGCGTGATTGTGGCAGCGCCGGGAGCCGCAGGGTTCTTGGTGCAGGCCAGGGTCAGGTCGTTCACCGGGATGGTGTCGCCGCTCAGGTTCTGAATAGCCAGAGAGGTGGTCAGGGAGTTGCCCAGGCGGACGTAGAGCAGCGGGACGTACCAGGAGTCATCAGCAGCAGCAAAGCCGTTGAAGGCCATCAGGCTGTCCGCGCCGAAGAACAGGTGTGAGACTACGCCGAGGGAACCGCTGGCAGTGGACACAACCGCAGAGCCCCAGAAGCCGGTAGGCAGGTTGGTTTCTTCCTGGATGTCATACAGGATGGAAGCGCCAGCCGCCAGGCCGGTGAAGGATTTGGTGTACGTGGGGGTTGCGGCGCCAAAAGCAGTCAACGCGATGGTGAAATCAACAGCTGCGGTACCCACGTTCTGGACGACAATCTGGCTGTTGGCAGTGCCGGTAGCCGAATTGCCCATGCGGGAGACCTCGGGAACATACCAGATTGAGCTGGGGACATCGATACCCGTGTAAGCGCCGGAAGAAGGCACACCAGTACGGACAATTTCCTGAACCAGCGCACCGAGAGGCTGCGATGAAGCGATCACCACGGAACCTCTGCCGGGGGTCAGACCGGTGTCGTCATACTGACGGACGATCTGGTTGGCGCCTGCAGGAATGGAGAAGGACTTGAAGATTGAGCTGCCCCATTCAGTGCCGTTCGGAGCGATATAGCTGGCGGTCACCGCGGCTGTATCCCCACCCAGGTTCACAAGCGTGTAGTTGGATGAGAAGCTCTTTGTGGTGGCTGCAGCAATCGCCATCTGGTGGCTTTGGCTGACGGGTGCTACTCCTAACAGAAAGACAAGAAGACAAACAAGTACAACACTGAAGTATTTTTTCATAGGATCCTCCACGATCTTTGTTCTTGCATATATCTTACGGGAAGCCCCTCAGGCGCGCAATAATACCTTAGGAGTATTTTAGGTCAGCGGGTGAATCTTGCTTTGTGACCAGCGCATGCAGCAGCCAGACCAGCTCTGCCAGGAAGAGCAAAACGCGCGAAGCCACGGAAACCACGACTGCCGCCGCGGCAGCAAAGCCCACCTGCGACTCCAAAAGCGCGTTCAAGACCGTTTCGCGTACGCCCAGCCCGTTTGGGATGAGCACAGCCAAAAAGCCCCCCAGCCAGGAGATACAAAAGGCGTAGATATGCTTCCAAAGCGCGGACCAAAACGGCAGCGGAGTTTGGTACGAAAAGCCCGCGCTGATCAAACGCAGACCGACGCCCAACAGCAGCCATTGAACGACGGAATTCACGCTGATAAGCGCCCAGCGCGCGAACGGAATAGCAAAACCTTCCAAAACACGCTGCCGCTCTTCCTTAAGGAATTTGCGCGCGAAGCGGGCCACGAGGCGCATCAACAGCCAGACCAGCCAGGGGAGCAAACCCGCCAGCACAGCCAGCGCCAGGTAAGCCCCACCCCGGGCGGCCCAGTTAAGCAGCAGCACCACCGCGCCCGACATCAGCGTGACGACCACTTCCAGTACCGTCGCCAGCCAGGAATACGCGCCCGGAATGCCCGCGCGGCTTTCCAGCCAGTCCGCGCGGGAAAGATACCCCCAGATGTAGCCCGGGGTGTATTTTGGCAGGAACGACATGGCATAGCCCTGAACAATGGGCTTCAACTTGATTGCCGGAAAATTGGTTCTATACACCAGCCACAAATTCACCATCTGCAGCAAGTACACCAACAGGTAGAGCGCCAACGCCAGGAAAATCCAGCCCCAGATGAGCTGAAGCTGCTGTTTTTGGGTGCTGAGGGACCCGATGCTGGTATAGAGCTGATAAGCAAAGATGACCAGACCGATAAGCGTACCGGCAATCCGGAGAATTCTGCGTATCTGCGGCCAATTCTTCATAGTTTGCGGGCGACCAGCGCATAGCCTTGCGGAAAGAGCGTCTTGAACCCCAGATACCGATCGACAAAGGTCAGAAAGCGGGTGAAAAAGTTTTTATTGATGAATAGTGTGAGCGGGCGCAGAAAACGCAGCGGCCAAAAGAGGGTGAGATATGCCATCGAAAGCTGGTGCCCCAGAAAGGAAACCAGCCCGCCGACCGGTTCAAGCTCCAGAACCGCAAAACCGCCGGCTTTTGCCAGTTCCCGCAAGCCGTATTCGGTGTAGCGGTAGTAATCGTGCGGCAGCTCGTGCAGGCGGCTCAGATGCGGGACGGAAAGCAGCAAAATGCCGCCCGGCCTGAGCACCCGCCCGATTTCGGCAATGCCCTCAAATGGATTGGCGACGTGCTCCAGCACCTGGAAACACAAAACGCTGTCCACCGCCTCAGCGCGCAGCGGAATGTTTTGGATATCGCCGCGCAAGTCAATCCGGATGGGCTGCGCGTTGTGGTCCATCAGCAGCAGCCGGCTGGCATGGCTTTCGGCAAGCGCGCGGTAGGGGCACGCGCCGCTGCCCACGTCCAGGGCAAGTCCCTGCAGATACTTTGGCAGGCAGCCTTCAATAACAATCCTCCAATGGGAATAAATAACCGTGGAGAAGTATTTCCACGCGTCCGGGCCCGAGCGGGTCAGCTCGCGCTCGATCTCCTGCCGGCGCCGCCTAACGCGCGAATTGGATGTTTTTTGCGCCATTTTTCCCTGCTTCGCGTTTGACCAGGACCCAATTGATATTCACCATGAACGGTGAGAGCAGTTTTAACAAGAACGGCGGCAGCTTGGCAGCCAGGCTGTAGAGCCGGCGCATGCCCTTTTTCGGGTTGGTGAGGGCGTAGTACTGCAGCACATAACGCATCGCGTCGTGTACCTCGTAATCCTTCAGGAAAGTGCGGCGCAAGTCCCAATAGGTGCGGGAGCGCTCGTAATAATGCGTGCCGCGTTTGGTCAGGCGTAAATACCCGTCTGCCCATTTTTCCGGCAGCCAATGCAGGAAAGGCAGGTAGTAATGCGGCTCAATCGGGAAGACCTTGTTCGGCCCGCTGAAAAAGACCACGCCGCCCGGCTTCATCACACGCAGGATTTCAGCGAACAAATGCGGTGAGGAAGGCACGTGCTCGTAGGTTTGGGAGCATACCAGCGCTTCGAAAGCTTCATCCGCGAAAGGCAGCCCCATCGCGTCCCCGTAGACGTAGGAAACAGCCGGGTTTTCGCGCGGGTCGACCAGTTTCATGGCGGTCCTGTCGATATCCACCCCCACCACGGCCGCGAATAGCTCCGCCATGCTTCGGGTGATAATTCCGTTGGAGCAGCCGGTATCCAGGCAAGTGCCCTGCGGGTTGTGCAGCTTGAGTTTTTCAAGGATGGTATTGATTTTTTCCGCTTTACGCTTGCGGTTTTCGCCATCCTGAAAATCGTCATACAGGGTGATAAAGTCTTTTTGGTATTCTCTCATGTGCTTCTTTCAGCCAGGACTTCAGCGTAAACCGCGCTGATTTCGCCCGCCAGGTGATTCCAGTCATAATGCTCCAGAACGCGCTGTCGGCCGGCGGCGCTGGCTTTTTGCCACAGTTCTGCGTCGGTCAGGTACGCGCGGATGGCTTCTGCCAGCGCGTGTGCGTCCCCGGGTTCCACCAGCCGGCCCACATCTTCCGTGACCACGTCCGGGATACCGCCCACATTACTGCCCACGCAGGGCGTGCCGCTGGCCAGCGCTTCCATCAAGACGACGCCCTGCCCCTCCTCAATGGAAGGCAGCACGAACAACCGGGAGGCGCGCATCAGTTCCGCGACCGCGCTTTGGGTTTGGGTGCCCGCCAGGCAGACGTAATCCGCCATGTCGTGCTCTGCGATGAACTTCTCGAGATGGGCGCGTTCATCCCCTTCGCCCACCAGCACCAGCTTTGTATCGGGAAGGTCCTGGTGCACCAAGCGCATTGCCTGCAGCAGTGTTGCGGGTCCTTTGCGCGCAATCAGCGAACCAACAAACAGGACCTGGTTTTTCTTTTCATCCAACGTTGCAAACGGGAACTGGCTGATGTTGATGCCGTTCGGAATCACGACCACGTGTTCCTCCTGCAGGCCAAATTCCAGCGCGGCGCTCTTGAGCGCGCGGCTGAGCGCAATGACCTTGCCGGCTTTGCGCAGCGCCAGCCCCACCATCTGGCGGACGCCCGGTTTGTTCAGAGTCTTGAACACATCGCTGCCCTGCACGGTAACCACGTAAGGGAGCTTATGCCGCCCGCGCGAAAGCAGCGCTGCCAGCCCGGAAAGCGACCAATTGGCATGGATGATGTCGCAATCCGCGGCATGCCGCCCCACCGCTTTGGTATAAGCCACGAGAAATGGTATGAGCGCGAGGCGTCCCTTCAGCCCGCGCTCCCAGGCGGCAGGAATACCGGCGGCATCCTGCTGCAGCTTTTCCTTTTCCTCCGGCAGGTAGCGCACGCGGAAGACTTCGAGCCCTTCCATCAGCTCATGCTCCCGCGAGCCCGGGTTGTGCATCGCGACCACGCGCACAGTATTGCCCTTCGCTTGGAGGGCTTTGGCGGCCTCGTAGATAAAAGGCACGCGGAAGTCGCCTTGCCAGCGCGGGAAATTCGTGGTCGCGATGAGGATTTTCATTGGTTCAACAAAGCCTTCAAGATTTCCTGGCGATTTACGCCACGCTAATTTTACTTCAGACCAGGCATTTTCGAACGCAGCCTAAATCCGGACACGCCCTGGACAAACGCTGCGCGCGGAACTCACGCTTCGTTATCGGGGAGAGCAGCGCCTTTTGCGTCATTCACCCCGGCAGAGGGCAATTTTTTTAATGCTCCAGAAGCTTATAAACCCTGACGGACTGTGTGTTATAGACAAGGGCGTAATCCATGGAAGCGTCAATTTCAGAGGAGTTGATGATTCCGCCTTTGGCGCCGAGATACAGATAATCAACGCCTTGAGAGAGCAGGTATTTGACGGCCTCCTGACTGCCGAGGTGCCCGCCAAAGGAGTGAACAATGGCCCCACGATATTGGACGTCTTCCGCGTTCATGCGTTCGATGAGATAAACCATCGGGGGTATTAGCGTTGGTCTATGAGCAATCACCGGAAGCCAGTAGCCGGCATCCATGGCGGTTACCAATTCTTCCTGAAATGAGAACTGGTAGGTATTGGTGACAAAGAGCGCGTCTGACGGCGTATTTTGCTCAATCCATTTGCCAGCCTGCACGTCTTCAAAGGTGACAAATTCCTCAGGCTCAAAATCAATATTCACCCAGCGCACAATGCCAATCCCGGCAGCATAAACGACTACGCAAACAAGCAACAAGTTCACCAGAAGCCCGATGCGTCGATTCTTTATCATCCGGTAGGCGTGATCGACGCCGATAAGGAGCAGCAGCACAACAGGAAGATAAGAAGATATCATCATCGTGACCGGATCCAGGAGCGATCCGATTTTCCCGGGCAGTGAGAGGACCCAAATCAACGCGACCCAGATCATCGCGCTTAATGCGACCGTGTTTTTCCTCGCGATCCCAAAAAGGCCTGATACGCCTGCAAGAATAATCAGGAAAATATTCTGAAATTCCCCGGCGAACAAGGGGCCTAATCTTGCCAGGGAGAAATATGTCGGGTCACTAATCAGGACGCGGTTCCCCAGACTCCCAAACCTGACGTCCAGAAGTCGGATTATCCAGGGCAAGCTGACAACCGCGGTGCCCAAGCCAATGAATACCCAGGTCCAAAAATACTCTTTCTTTTCCTTGATCTTTACAAGCCGCACCAGAAAATAACAGCCCAGGAAAAGACAAGCGGCAAGGAAGATGCGATAATGCGAGAAAAACAGGCCGGCTGTCAACAAGACAAATAAAGGAATATCTTTGCGAGAAAACCCGCTTGTCTCCTCTGATACCAGAATGGCAGTAATCAGAACCATCAGCAGCATCGTCGCCAGAAACTGCGTGTATCTTCCCCACATGAGTGAGTACGAAGGAAATATATAAATCAGCCCTATTAAGGGCACCGCGCAAAGCGCCATGAGCTTGTTTTTTGTTACAGTTTCTATCATCACGGCGGCAATAAAAGCACATAGGCCCACAAAAAAGGCCCCGGAAAGAATCACAACAATCTGAGGGGAAACGCCGCTTAACCATGAGATGGCTGAGACAAACGCATGGTAACCGAAGTGATACGTAAACGTACTTACAGGCGCAAACAGATCATAATTCGATGGGATCTGCCCGTATTTGAGCATAAGCATCGGGATAAGCGTATGGTGCATACTGTCACTGCCCATACCGCTGGCGAGATCTCTAAGCAAATAGGCAAAGAATAAAATGAGCAAGGCGGAGAGCACAGTAATGAACATTTCCAACCCCTGGATCCCTGCCCGGGGAAAATAAGGAAGCGTTCTCGTCGCTGCTATCTGCAGGATGACGAAAGCCAGGCACAGCCCAAAAAACATCCGCACGAGGCCTGTGTTTAAAGATAGATTTAGGAAATCCAGCCATACCAGGAGCACGCACCATACACCCAGGCTGAGCCCAAACGCCAGGGAGGTTTTTTGCCCAAAGCTTATGGTTCGTTTTCCCCAAAATGCCCCGATCAACAGGAAGCCGGGCATAAAGAACAAGAAAAACGAAGCTGCCAGCTTAAACCACTGCCAAATCGATAAAGTTAATAACATCTCACCTCGAAAAATTGCGCTGGGGTTTTGGTAAAGATTCCAATGCGGCAATCATATCATTGAGGGGTTTTCGCAGGAATACAGGCTCGTATTCCGTTGGAATGATCCTGAAAGCATCATCACCCAGCCCATGGAATTTCGTTCACAACCAAGCGCCAAAAGCTGGGGCAGAATGACCATTCCTATATAGAAAACCGCGCTATTCTCCTTGTCCAGCATCGATCGATGCGTCATCCCACAGCCAAATACTGACCCCGCCGGTGGAATAAAGCTGCTTCGCCTCAGGGCAGCCCCGCAAAGCATTCGCCTGCAAGCTCCCCACGCCCTCCCGCAGGTACAGATAGCTTAAGCCGGCCTCGGTCATCAAAGCCTTGAACTCCTCGGTGCAGCCCGTCACCACGTTGGCGCGCTGGCTCCAGTCAATCCAGGCGCCATAAGACTGCTCTTCGCCGCTGAAAGTGTAAAAGATAGTCGGCGCGAGCGACCACCTGCCCGTGTACGGCAATACCCAGGCGCCGCCGTCCATGCCGCGGTACAGCCCGTAGCCCCAACCGGTGGTATTGATAAAGAAGCGCGCGTCTGAGGGCAAATGGTCTTCAATCCACTCCAGCGCCTTCAGGTCGCTTTCATCTGCCAGGACGGTGCTGGCATTGACCGGTTCGCGGTTCAGCCAGGCTCCTCCTCCCAGCAGCGCCGCGCAGACCAAGAGCAGAGCGGCCGTCCCCCATACTTGCCTGGGATGCCTGCTGCGCAGCCAATCGCCAGCCCAAACGAGCAAACAAGCTGCCAGGCAGGCTGCCGGCAGAAAGAGCGCCAGGGCAAAGTGATCGCTGCGGAACGGTCCCAAAACCAGCCCAAACGGCAGGGAAAGCAGCCCGACGAGCAAGCTCCAAAGCGCCAGCGGGCGAGTTTTGGGCCGGGTGAATGCCCATACCAGCCCGGCACAAGCCAACCCCAACACTACGTAACCCGTCAGTGGTCCGACGAGGTTCCAAAAGTAGTCCCAGTGCTCTGCGCTGAGCGCGCCGGAAGCAGGCAGTTGAATTTCGGTTGACATCATCCCGCGTGAATAGCGGAACACGCGCCAATACCAGCGCGAAACCAGCGCCAACCCAGCCAGCGCGGAGGCCGTCAGCGCCAGCAGCGGACGCCAGTCCCGGTTTTTTGGGCGGATGTTTCGGCCAAGCTGCGCAAGCGCCAGCACAATCAGGAACAGCGCCAGCAGAAAAGCCGCCAGGTAATGGCTCAGCAGCGTGCCCGCGGTGAGCACAACCAGCAGCGGCGCGGAGCGGCGCAGCCGCTCCCCGCGCGCGACGCGCAGGGCCTCCGCCATTGCCAACGGCAGCATCAGCATGCCGGTCAGCAGGGTGTAACGCCCCCAGCTGAGGTAATAGCCGGGCATTTTGGTGGCGAATGTAACCAGCAGCCCTGCCAGCGCAGCCGGGCGCCAATCCCTGGTGCTGGCTTTCACCAGGCTGTAAGCGGAGAGGGAGACCCCTGCCGTAAAGATCTGCCCGAGCCAGAGCAGGGTTTGCGCCGGCGTATCACCGCTGAGCGCGGAAACCAGCGCCGCCGCGCTGTGGACAGCGTAATGATAATAGAACGGACCGGGCAGATAGGGTTCGAGCGTGCTGCTCAGACCGCCGGCTTCTATCATCTTGCGGATAATCAGGCTGTGGTGCAGGGAATCGACCCAGGCCGGCAGTGCCAGCCCCCTCGCCTGCCACAGGCGCCAAGCGCATAGGGCTCCATATACGGCCAGAGCAAGCAGCCAGCCCCAGGGTGAAACGCCTTCTTTGCGCCTGCGGTAAACACCATATCCCGTCAGGCTGAGCGTCAACCCAAGCAGCGCACCCAGCAGACCAGCCGAAACCGACAGGCGCACAGTGTAGAAAAACAGGGCGCCCAACGCCGTCAGCGCCACGCTCACGCCCAGGATGCCAGCCAAAGCTTCCAGCGGATCCTTGTCCCGGTCCCCCAGCCAGACCCACCAGCACAGCCCGGGCAGCAAAAAGGCGGCCAAAGCCAGCGCGCTCAGCACTTACGCACGCTTTCTTGATCCGGGCAGTCCCTCAGCAGTTCCCTCATAGTCCGCTCAAGGACCGGATGCACGAAGTCCGGGGCGATTTCCGCCAGCGGGACGAGCACAAAAGCGCGTTCGGGCAGGCGCGGGTGCGGAATTTGCAGCCGCCGGGTGTTTATGACCGCTCGGTCATAAAACAGGATATCCATATCGATCAGGCGCGGGCCGTAGCGGAAGGTCTCGGTCCTGCCCAACTGCTTCTCCAGGCGCTTGAGGAAACGCAGCAGCTTGAGCGGACTCAAGTCTGTTTCCGCCTGCACCACCTGGTTCAGGAAGGCGGGCTGCTCGCGGAAGCCCCAGGGTTCGGTTTCGTACACGGATGAAGCGCGCAGCAGGCGCATCTGCGCGGCGAGCTGCTCGCGGGCGGCGGAAAGGTTCTCAGCCCTGCTGCCCAGATTCGTGCCCAGCCCCAGGAATACAACCGCCACAGCGCTGCTCTCAGTCCCTCAGCGCGGAAAGCACATCCGAGAGCAGCCCATACGCCGTGGTGTACGGGGTGGTTTTGGTCTCCAAAACCCCCAGACCGGGCAGCACATCGGTGTTGAAGACCACGATGGAGTCGGTGCCCCAGACGGAATAGAAGGGCGATTCAGGGCCTACCATCTCAGGGCAGACCCGCGCGAAAAATTGCCCTTGCTCGTCATACCCCGCGGAACAGACCAGTTTCCAGCGTTTGCCCGCCGCGCGTGCTTCGGCAATCTTCTCGGGCGTAATCCCGCGGATGCCAGTCGGCTGCACTTCCGCAGGGGTCAGCGGGTGCTTCATCAGCACGGTCGCCAGCGCGGACACTTTGATGGCAGCATCCCAGCCGTCCACGTCGTTGCTGGGGTCCGTCTCGGTGATGCCGATGGAGCGCGCGTAATCCAGCGCCTGCGCAAAGCTCTCGCCGTCTTCCATGCGCCCGATGAGCAGGTTCGTGCAGGAATTCAGCACGCCTGTAAAGCCTTTCAGCTCCGCCAGGGCCATATTCTTGCGGAAGAGCGAAAAAATAGGCGCGCCGTCCATCACGGTGGATTCGAACAGAAACTTTTTCCCTTTGCTTTCCGCCAGCGCGGTCAGATGCTGGTACCCAAACACCACCGGACCCTTATTGGGCGTAACGGCGTGCATGCCTTTGCGCAAACCGGCTTCCAGATGCGCAATGGCCGGCTGACCCGATTTCGGGTTCACAGGCGTGGACTCAAGCAGCACGTCGCCTTCGCAGGCTCCAATGAAATCCAGCGCGCTGCCGCTGAAGCCCGCGGTATCCAGCCCGCTGAGCGAGCCGCCCGTTTTTAGGGCCTCCAGCACTGCCTGCAGGTCCAGCCCGCGCGGGTCAATCGCGCTGCCGTGGGAGCGGGTGCAAATACCGGTCACCAGGAGTTTCAGCTGGTAGCGCTCCAACAGTTCGGCATCCTTGTTTAGCAGCAGCCGGGCAAACGCCTTGCCCACATTGCCAAAACCAACCATCACCAAGCGGACTGTTTCAGTCAAGGTTCACCTCATGTATTTGTTTTGCTCTCAATTATAGTATAGCGGTGCGGCTTAGACCGGGGGCCAGGGGAAAGCACGGCGGTCTTCCGCTGGAAAAGGAAAATGCCCATCCGCCAGCAGTTTTTGGCAGCGTTCGCGCAAGCTGTCGCTTTCTGCGGCGCTCAAGTAGCGGCTGATTTCCCGCAGAAAAGGCTGCCCCGGCGAGAGCCTGAGGTTTAGCGCGTCCAGGCTGTTGAGCAGCGCCTCCCCAAGCGGTTGACCGGCAAAGTCCCAGATGACCGTGCGCAGTTTCGTTTCCGCGTGGAAGCACAGCGCGTGGTCAATCGCCCACAATTTTCCCGCCTCATCCCGCAGGATATGCCCGCCTTTGCGGTCGGCATTATTCGCCAGCAGGTCAAACAGCGCCAGGGGCTGCAGGGAGGCGCGTTCAGCTTCGGTCAGAGTGAAGTAATGCTGCTCCGGGTCGTGCTCCACAAACCACTGCAAGGATCCCTCGCCAGCCGGCAAGCCTTCCGTGCGGTAGACGGTTGGTGGGACGAAGTCCCAGCCTATCGCGCGGCAGAGCAGATAGGCAGCGGTTTCCCGCTTGGGCAGCGTTTCCGCGGCAAAGTCCCACAAGGGCTGCTGCCCGCGTGCGGGTTTGTAGACTGCCCGCAGGCTGTGTGCTTCCAGCGTACATTCGACCAGAAAGGTGAAGTTGGAGCTGCGCGTGAACTGACCCAGAAGACTGACCTGCCCGTGTTGGAGCACGCGCAGTTGCGTTGGTTCGTCCATTCCGGGAATCAGTGCTTGTGCCCGTTATTGCGCGGCGAAATCTCCCCGTCAGGTTCCCCGGCACTGCCGGGTTCAGCCAGCGTTGACCTGCCGCGCGAGATCAGCTCGCGCGCCCAGGCGGCCAGGCCGGCCGCTTCGGCGCGTTTGCACCAGAAACGCACCACGCCGGGCGCTTCCGCGGCTTCTTCCGGTTTAGGTGACTCGAAGATGAAAACGAACAAGTCGTTTCCGCGGTCGTACCCCATACTCATCTCGGCGACCTGGAAAAGCGGGTCGATGGGCGGTTTCAGCACCATGCGGCTTTCGTCATAGGTCCCGGCGGGTTCGTCCAGCTCCGGGAAATTGGTTTTCAGTTCCTCCAAAAAGTGGACGACGCCAGCCGCCAGCATCTGTACCTGAATTTTTTCCATGCGCAGCGTGATGGTCAGGCTTTTATTCCCCCCGCGAATGAAGAAGGTGCGTTCGCCCGGCTTGCCAATAGCAGAAAGAATCAAAACTTCAGTAGGATTAAAATCGAGGTCCACATCCCGCATAGGTTTCTCCGTGTGTTCAGTTTCCGTCCACCGCTAACTGTACATTCGTTCCGCCCAGGAAGCGGTTGAGTTCCGTCAGGATGCGCTCGTTGATATCGGTCGTCTCGTTCGGGAATTCAATCTCGTATGTGGCGCCTGCTTCCGCAATGTAAAAGAAGAAGCGGTTTTCGCCGGGGTGCGAGGTGAGAAACCCATGGATTTGCTTGAGCTGGCGCAAATCGCGCTCTTTTTCACCGCAGGATTGGATGGTCACCAACAAACGCGGAGAGCGGACGACTTCCGTTTGCGCCGGCGCATCAGAGGGCAGGGCGGCGCTGAAAGGCTGAGCCGGAGCGCCTTCAGCTTCAGCATGGGCGGGAGGGTCCGCTTCGGCAGCTGGCAGGTCCAGTTCCGCTTCGGGTTCAGGCGCGGCAGGAGGCGGGAAGCTGGAAAAAGCGCTCTCCTCCCATTCCGGTTCCTCGAAGGGGTCCGCGGGTTGCGCTGCCTCGGTGCTGCGGGGAGCCGCGTCCGGCTCAGAATTGCGGTCGGCGCCGGCGTCAAAGGCGTAAGGTCTGAGCGCGCTGATATCGGGCAGGTATTTCGCGAGCACCTGCTCATAATAAGGTCCCTGGTTGCGGTTATCCGTCAGGGGATCTTTCAAGCTGCTGGTTTCCACGCGTGTAACCTGGTCAGCCAGGATGCTGACGCTGCTTTCGCGGTGATCGACCTTGCCTTTTACCAACAACAGCGCGCCGCCTTCTATCTGGCTGGCGCTGGTCTCCCATACGCTCGGGAAAATCACGAGTTCGATTTCGCCGGTATTATCTTCAATGGTGACAAAGCCCATTTCCTGCTGCTTTTTGGTCAAAATCGGGCGCGCCTTCTTTACCAGGCCCCCGACCACCACAGCTTCTTTGTTGTTCAGCTCTTCCAGCTGGTTCGCCAGATGGGTAATCTGACCGTTAATCAGGCTCATGTAGGTATTCAGGGGATGGTCAGAAACGTACAGCCCCAGCAGCTCCTTCTCCCACTCCAGCTGTTCGTTATGGTCTGCCGCGCTTCCCGCGAAGAGTCTGACCTCCGCACCGGGCTCCTGCGCGCCGCTGAAGAGCGTGAGCTGACCCAATTCTACCGCGCGGAAATGCGCCGCGCTGACGGAAACCAGCTGCTCCAACGAGCTCAGCAGGGAATGGCGCGGCCCAAAACTATCCAGCGCGCCCACTTTTATCAGGCACTCCAACGGGCGCTTGCCGACCTGGCGCAGGTCCACCCGTCTGGCGAAGTCGGTGATATTGGTGAAGTTCCTCCCGCCGCGCGCCGCGATGATTAAATCCACCGGAGCCTGACCCACGTTTTTTACTGCGCCCAAACCGAAGCGGATGGCGGCGCTCTGATCCGGGCGGTCCTCAATCACAAAGTCGTATCCGCTGGTATTCACGTCCGGAGGAAGCACTTCCAGCCCCATCGCCTTGGATTCGGCCACGTACAGCGCGCACTTTTCGATGTCGTTCTTCCACGCGGAAAGCAGCGCGGTCATATACTCCACCGGGTAGTAATACTTGAGGTAGGCGGTTTGCACCGCGATGACGCCGTAATCCGCCGCGTGGCTCTTGTTAAAGCCGTAATGCGCGAAGCCTTCCCAATCCGCGAAGATGGACTCGGCCTCTTTCCGGGTCAGCCCGTTCTTTACCGCGCCTTCGATAAACTGCACGCGGTGGGCGGCAATCTCTTTTTCTTTCTTTTTGGAGATGGCCGAGCGCAGCTTATCTGAATCCGCGGGCGAATAGCCAGCCAGGGCAATGGCCGCCTGCATGACCTGTTCCTGATAGACCGCGTGCCCATAGGTTTCCTCGAGGATGGGCTTCAGCTTTTCGTGCGCGTACTTAACCTCTTTGCGCCCGTGCATCCGGTCGATGTATTCCGGAATGCTGTCCATCGGACCCGGCCGGAAGAGCGCGATCATCGCGATAAGGTGCGCCAGTTCGGTCGGCTGCATCTGCATAATCCTGCTGGTCATCCCGCTGCTTTCCAGCTGGAACATCCCGACCGTATGCCCCTCGCTGATGTAGCGGTAGACTTCAGGGTCGCCCGTGGGGATGTTTTCGAGCGTCAGCTTCCTGCCGTGGCGGCGTTCAATCAGCTCGCAGGCTTTGGCCATGATGGTGAGCGTGACCAGCCCCAAAAAGTCCACTTTCAGCAGACCCAGGTCGTTAATCCCGTCCATATCGTATTGGGCGACCGACTTAATCGGCAGGTCTTCGTTTTGCCCGGTCGGGCGGTGCAGCGGCAGGTATTCCGTGATAGGCTCGTCGCTGATAATCACCCCGGCAGCGTGGGTGCCCACGCTGCGGATGCCGCCTTCCATGCGGCTGGCGGTGTCAATCAGCTTTTTCATCTGGTCGCTGGATTCGTAGACCGCGCGCAGTTCAGAGGACTTTTCCAGTGTTTCGGCGATGCTGGGCGTCTTGCCCTGCTGCGGTCCGGGGATGATTTTTGCCACGCGGTCCACTTCCGGCAGCGGGATGTTCATCACTCGCCCGACGTCGCGGATGGCCCCGCGCGCGCCCATGGTACCGAAGGTGATAATCTGCGCGACTTTATCCGCGCCGTATTTTTCATTGCAGTATTCCATCATATCCGCGCGCCGGTCGTCCTGAAAGTCCAGGTCGATATCGGGCATGGTCACGCGGTCAGGGTTCAAAAAGCGCTCAAACATTAATTTATGCCGGATCGGTTCAACCGAGGTAATCTCCAGCGCGAAGGCTACCAGCGAACCAGCCGAAGAGCCGCGCGCGTTGTACCAGATGTTCTTTTCGCGCGCGTGCCGGCACAAATCCCACACAATGAGGAAGTATTCGTCAAAGCCCATCTTTTGGATTACGCTGAGTTCGTAATCCAGGCGTTCGCGCGTCTCCGGCAAGTCCGCCTCCGCGGGGATGCGTTTGCGCAGCCCTTCCACGCACAGTTCGCGCAGGTAAGCGCCGGGTTCTTCGCCGTTTGGCAGCTCAAACCGGGGCAGGTGGTAACCCTTACGGGTCAGGTCCACCTCGCAGCGGGCAGCAATTTCGAGCGTGTTGCTGAGCGCTTCCGGGATTTCGGAAAAGAGGTAGCGCATTTCCTGCGGACTGCGCAGGTAGTACGAGTCGTCCGTCATGGTCATGCGGTTCTGGTCGGTGAGCAGCTTGCCGGTTTGAATTGCCAGGAGGACATCCTGCATTTCGGCGTCTTCGCGCCGGATGTAATGCACGTCGTTCGTGGCAATCATGCGCGCCTGGAATTTTTCCGCCAGCCCGAGCAAGCCGCGGTTAACCTGGTTCAGTTCGGGCAGGTTGTGGTCCTGAATTTCCAGGAAGAAGCGCTCCCGACCGAACAGGTCCAGGTACCAGCCCAGCGCGCGTTCCGCCTTTTCGGGGTCGCCCTCCAAAAGGGCGCGCGGGAGCTCGCCGGAGAGGCAGGCGGAGCTGGCAATCAGGCCGTCGGCGTGCGCGGCGAGGTATTCTTTATCGATGCGGGGGTGGTAGTAAAAGCCTTCCAACTGGCTGGCGGTGGCGATTTGGAGCAGGTTCTTGTAGCCCTGCATGTTTTCGGCCAGCAGCACCAGGTGAAAGGGTTTTTTATCTTTGCTGACGTCCTTATCGAAGCGGGAGCGCGGGGCAAGGTAGGTTTCCAGGCCGATAATCGGCTTGATGCCGGCCGCGTTGGCTTCCTTGAAGAAATCCAACGTGCCGAACATCGTGCCGTGGTCGGTCAGCGCCACGGCAGGCATGCCCAATTCCCGCACCCTGGCAACCAGGTCTGCTGGTTTACCAAAGCCGTCCAGAACTGAGTATGAGGAGTGTACGTGCAAATGAACAAACGACATAACGCCGGGTTGGTCCTTTAAAGAATTATTGGCGTGGTGGGCATGCCACCCGTGTACGTCCACCGCTATCAAAGTATAGCATACGGAATTTGGCGTTTGGGTGGGATATTTTAAAACTTCCGGCTATTTTAAGCTGGCGGAAATTCTCCCGTCCGAAAGCAGAAATCAGGCGATTCTAATGCTAAATTTGGTAGAAAGGATGCTCGCGCGTGAAGCGGCAGCTTTGGTGGAGCGGGGTCAGGCCATTTGTTGAGCAATTAGCGGGCATGTGCAGGTGTTGGCTGTTGTTGGGTTGCGCTCCTGCGTCGCTGCACCCAACCTACGAAAACCTCACGGTCACTAGACCCTTGTTGAGCAATTAGCGGGCACGTGCGGGTGTTGGCTGTTGTTGGGTTGCGCTCCTGCGTCGCTGCACCCAACCTACGAAAA
>DAONFX010000013.1:0-5172 GCA_035403825.1 Anaerolineaceae bacterium | reverse complement strand
CCTCACGGTCACTGCGAGACCCTTTGCCACCGTACCTATAAAATCCGTGGGATCGCCGCCTGGCAAAGGGTCGCGGCAGTCTGCCTTTATTTCTTGAAAGGTTTGCCCGAAGGGTGGAAAAAGTTTCCAAACAAATTTCAGGTATTCTCTAACAAAACAACAGAATATTACTTCCCAGAGGCAGATTGCCGCGCCCCCTTTCTGTAGTTCTTTGTTTCGCGTGAGGTTGACAACGGGGGCTCATACTAATGACGAATCGCACGTCATCGCGAGCTTGCGAAGCGATCTCCCGGGTGGCACACCTCAGATTCTCTGTCCGTTGTCGGATTCATTGGCAAACTCTCGAATTCCACCAAATCCTAAGGGAAACAAATCTTGCATTTAGTAATAATCACCCTGTTTGGAGAGAAGCTTTTCTCCATATCTTCGATAACTGAAAAGGGCCCATGCCATTGACCGTGCTCAACATTGTGCGTGCCGTGAATTCCTTTGCCGGAATTGCAGAAACTGCATTCGGCCTTGTGAATCCTGGCTGTGTGCCCGTTCGCCACCCAATTTTCGTAAACATAATACAGCTGCTTGTTTTGCATTATGATCTGCCTCACTTATTCATCCCAGAAAGCTCAGAGCTGACCTGTTCCAACGGGATGCTCAGGCGTAAAAACCGGCTGCCCGTTGAATTCGCGCACCTCGGAAAGCTGGCCCAGGCGGGTCTTATCCCTCAGGGAGGTCAGGATCTCCTCGGAAATCTGCCGGCTGGCGCGCACGGAATCCCCGATGAAGCCGATGATGATGAGGATGATGCCCACAATGGTAAGCATGCCGCCAATCGTGACGGATTGCAGCAGCCGCCCGGCCGTATTGGTGATGAAATAATAAATCAAAAAGCGCAGCAGCAGCGCCAGGCCAGCCGCCAGAAAGACCGCGCCCAGCGACACGAAAGTGCGCAGCGGCTGGTAAAGCACATAAGAGCGCACAATCACGCCGCTTTGCTTCCAGATGAAGTGCAGCAAACCCTTATGCAGCCGCGATTCGCGCAGGTTCGGGTTGGTCTTAATCGGGATGTGCGCGATTTTCATCTGGCTCTTGCCGGCCTGCACCAGCGTCTCGAGCGTGTAGGAATAGGGGTTGAACACCTGCAGCGGCAGGGCGGCATAGCGCGAGTACGCCCTGAAGCCGCTGACGGTATCCGGCACGTTCGTTCCGGAGACTTTGCGGGCAATCCAACTGCCAAATGCTTCCATCCTGCGTTTTAGCGGGGAAAAATGCGCGTTTTGCGCCGGATTCCGGTCGCCAATCACCAGGTCAGCGGAATCATCCAGAATCGGCTGAATTAGGCGCTGAATCTCCCCGCCCACGTATTGATTGTCAGCGTCTGTATTGACAATGATATCCGCGCCGAGCGCCAGCGCGAATTGGATGCCGGAGATGAAGGCGCGCGAAAGCCCGCGGTTGCGCCGGTGGCGGATGACCGCGTCCGCTCCGTTTTCCAGCGCCGCGCTGGCGGTCCCGTCCGTGGAGCCGTCGTCAATGACGACGACCAACACTTCGTCAATCCCTTCGTAGCGGCGGGGAATATCCGCCAATGTGCCGGCGATGTTTTCAGCTTCGTTATATGCAGGGATTTGGATGACCAGTTTTTTCACCGCGAACTCCTTGGAAAGCACAATTCGTGTGCGCAGTTTACTTCCCAGGCTAATTTTATCATCCTTACCCGGCATAGTTCTGCAGGCCGTCGGCAGCGCTTCTTCCCCACTATTTTCCCGGGAGTGGATTTCCCTCTCAAAAACTGCCTCGTAAAATTGTGGTATATATGAAATATGCCCCGCCGTAAAGTCTTTCGCTTGCTCCTGGTGCCGCTGCTGCTGCTTTCATTCGCTTGGCTGCCGGCCCAAAAAGCCGCGGCGAAGGCCGAGCCCATGCCGCTGGCCGACGTCTCCGCGGGGGACTTGATTGCAGCGATGAACACCCTGCGCATGGCGAACGGACTTACCGCGCTTATCGAAGACCCGATTATCGATGCGGTGGCGCAGAGCACCGCCCAGATTATGGCGGATCAACTGCTCTCCTGGCATATTGGCGACGTGAAAGGGCGCATCGCCGCTGCCGGTTACGGCGGCGGGGGCACCGTTTGGGCAACGGAAAACTTTGCCATCGGCTACAACGCCGGCATCGATGAAATCATGCTCATGTGGGCGGACCCCGACCATATGCGCCCCGCCACCCAGTCCTACTACTGCAATGTCGGCGCGGGGGTCGCGCGGGCCTCGAACGGCTCCACTTATTACATCCTGCAGGCGGCCTACGTCTCCGGCAAGGAATGCGGCACCTACACCTCCCCAGGCGGTCCAGTGGACGGGGGCGGCGGGTACGGTATCATCGTGCCGGTCGCGCTTGCCGAGCCGGATGCCAGCGGGCGCATCGTGCACGAAGTCCAGTCCGGTCAGAGCTTCTGGGCTATCGCGGTGGCGTACCAGGTCACCATCAAGGAAATCCTGCTGTGGAACAACCTGCCGGAAGGCGCCACCCTCCAGGTCGGGCAGCTGCTGGTCATCCCCAACCTCAACGCGCCGGGCTACCAGACGCCCACGCCGGTGGGATACTTCAGCGCCAACCCGCCCGGGCCGGACGGGAAAATTACGCACACCGTAGGAGCTTACCAAAACCTGACCCTGATCAGCCAGGTCTACGGCGTGAGCATCGAGCGCATTCTGGCGCTGAACAGCCTGACGATTGACATGCCGCTCCAAATCGGCCAAATTCTACTGATTGACCCGGGCAACGTCACGCCCACCCCCACGCCCAGGCCGCTTTCCCCGTTGGAGATGCTGACCCCCGCCGCGGACGGCAAGTATTATCACACCGTCGGGGAGGGGCAGAACTTTAGCTGGATTGCCCGATACTACGGCATCGCGCTGGAAGACCTGCTGCGCTGGAACAACCTGACCGTTAACTACACGCTGTGGGCCGGGGAAAAACTGCTCCTGAACGTCACCCCGCCCGCCACGATGACCCCAACACCCCCGCCAGTCACCCCGACGCATCTTCCCACCCCTACCACACAAGCCGCGCCCACGCGCACGCCGCTGCCAAGCCCGACGCCCACGGCAACCGCCGCAGCGGGCGTATGGGAACAAATTTCTGGCGCGAGACCGCTCTGGCTGATAGCGGCGGCAGCGCTGCTGGCAGGCGCGGTCGGGCTGCTGCTTTCTGCGGAGCACAAAAGGAAAGCAGCTGGAAAAGACCAGGCTGGGGAACCAAAGGAAGAAGCCTCTGACAGGCATAGCAGGGACGGCTAAGCTCGGGCGGCGTCGGAACTGCCAGCAGGAGCAGCCGCGGTTGCCGGTTGTTGGACAACTGCACAAAACGTCAGCGAGGCGAAAGTCAACATCCTGCCGTGCTTGAGTGGCAGGCGATTAAGGAAATTTCAAACCTCGAAGCAACCCCGCTGAAAAAGGATTTGTGGATCAGGCGGACATTTTTCTCAGGATTGCCTTTTGCAGCTCACCGACGGTTTTGAAACCAAAAGCTTCTGCCTGTGAAAACTCAATATCAAATTCAATTTCAAGCGAAGTAATCAGGTTGATGTGAGAGAAAGAATCCCAACCGACAACGTCGCTTGATGTCATTCCATCGAATATTTCAATCCCTGGATTATCAAATACCTCACGAAAAACCTTGTTCATCCGGGATTTCATCTCAGCAGTTTCCATTTCATTGCTCCATTGTGGAGAGGTCCCCCACGTCTTCACCCAGGTATTGCTTCTTTAGCACCCGCCGCATCACTTTTCCACTTTTCGTCTTGGGAATTTTCTCGATGAACACAATTTCCTTCGGCGCAGCCAACGAAGCAACCTTCTTTGATACAAACAGTTTGATCTCCATGTCCAGTTTTCGAAGCGACAGAGCTTGCTGGTCGTGAACAACAAACGCTACCACCTTTTCATATAAGAGCTCATCAGGCAGCCCGACCACGGCGCAATCCAATACGTGCGGCACTTCCATTACAGCGGATTCGATTTCAAAGGGACTGACCAGGTGACCGGCGGTGTTGATAACGTCATCACTTCTGCCAATATACCAGAAATATCCGTCCTCATCGCGATAAGCGATATCGCCTGAGTTGTAGAAATCGCCCAGGAATTTGTTTTGGTAAACCAGGGGGCTGCCCACATACTCCCGGAACATTGATTTCCACGGCTTTCGAATGCACAGCAGTCCCTGGGTATTTTCCGGCAAAGGGTGATCCTTGCTCTCCAAAATCGCGGCCTCAAGATATGGAAGCGGTTTGCCCATCGAGCCCGGCCTGACCTCCAAACCCGGGCGGTTAGCGACCATGATACTGCCCGTCTCAGTCTGAAACCAGGTGTCATAGATTTCGCATTGGAAGACTTTACGCCCCCAGAGGACCAGGTTGGGATCTAGAGGCTCCCCAACCGTATAGACCCGCTTCAACGAGCGCAGGTTATACTGCTGATAGAAGGCGTCAGTTTGCTGAGCCATCATGCGAAACACGGTCGGGGCGGTATAAAAAACATTCACCCTTTGGTGCTCGATGATCCGCATCCAAAGTTCCGGGTCGTAGTTCGCGTCCAGTTGAATTTGGGTCAGGCCGGAAGCCCAGGGCGCGGTAATCCCGTAGGTTGTGCCGGTCACCCAGCCCGGGTCGGCAGTGCACCAATACAAGTCGTCCGGGTCAGCTTGCATAACGGCTTCAAAGCTGCGCAGGTGGTCGATGATTGCCCCGTGGCAGTGCTGAACCGCTTTAGGCTTGCCGGTCGAACCGGAGGTGAAGTGGAAGTGGGAATATTGCTCGGGATTCGTGTCTGGAGTGGAAAAGTCCGCCGAAGCCGTCTCAAAACCCTGTTGGATACCGACAAATCGCCCTTCGGCGCGGCTTTGATCGACTAACAGGATGCGAAAATCCTCGTCAAGGTTTTGAACCACCTTTTCCAGTCTGAAGTTCATTCTTGATGTGGAGATAATTGCCCGGGTATGGGTATCCCTGATGCGCTCAATGATGGAATCCTCGCCAATGCTGGTAAAGAGGATGCAGCAGTTCAGCCCCAGCTTCATCCCGCCCAGAAAAAATGCAAACATTTCCGGGATTTTGGAAAGCAAAAGCATGACCCGGTCACCTTTTCGAAAACCCAGGGTGGAAAGTAAATTTGC
>DAONFX010000012.1:0-31824 GCA_035403825.1 Anaerolineaceae bacterium | reverse complement strand
GGTGGCGCCAGCGTCAATCGCGTTTTCGATTAATTCCTTAACCGCGGAAGCTGGCCGTTCCACTACCTCACCCGCGGCAATCTGGGAAGCAATCGTTTCAGGAAGAATTCTGATGGTCATCTTTTCTCCTGCCGGAATTATACCTTTTCGCAGAACCTCTTGAATTCCGGGGTTGATATTTCAGTTAAAATAGACTGGTCATGGAAATTTCTGAACACGTTAACAGTATCCTGAGCACCCTGCCAGATAAACCCGGCTGCTACCTGATGAAAGACGCCGCGGGTACTATCATCTACGTCGGGAAAGCCATCAACCTGAAAAACCGCGTGCGCTCCTACTTCCACGAGTCCGCCGACCATTCCTACAAGACCCGGCAGATGGTGCGCAAAATCGCGGATATCGACATCATCGTGGTAAATTCGGAGCTGGAAGCGCTGATCCTTGAAATGAACCTGATCAAGGAACACCGCCCCTTTTATAATGTGCGCCTCAAGGATGATAAGCGCTACCCTTACATCAAAATCCACTGGGCGGATGACTTCCCGAAACTGACTATTACCCGCCTGATGGTGGAAGACGGCTCGCGCTACTTTGGCCCGTATACCTCCGTTTGGGCAGTGCACCAGACGCTGGATATCCTGCGGAAAATTTTCCCCTATCTGACCTGCGCCCGGGAAATCACCGGCAAAGACCCCCGCCCCTGCCTGTACTATGATATTAAACTGTGCTCCGGGCCTTGTATCGGAGCAATAGATCAGTCTTCCTACCGCCAGATGATCGACGACCTGTGCAAATTCCTGGAGGGCAAAACCGAACCGGTGGTGAAGCGCCTGCAGGAAGAAATGCAGGCAGCCTCTGAAAACCTGAACTACGAGCGCGCCGCAGCCCTGCGCGACCAAATCCAGAGTATCGAACATGTGGTCGAGCGGCAAAAGATTATTTCCGATAATCAAAAGGACACTGATATTATCGCGCTGGCGCGTACCAACGGCGAAGCCTGCGTGCAAATTTTCTTTGTGCGTTCCGGCAAACTGATCGGGCGCGAGTACTTCATCCTGGAAGGCACCGAGGACGAGAAGAACGAAGCTATCCTGAAGGAATTCATCAAGCAGTTTTACTCACAGGCCGCCTTCATCCCCAAGCGCGTACTGCTGCCGACCGAGGTTGAGGAAGCCCGCATCATCAAAGAATGGCTGAACACGCGCCGCAGTGGCGAGAAAATCGAAATCCAAGTGCCCAAACGCGGCACGAATAAAAGTCTGGTAGACATGGCGACCGAAAACGCTGTGGAAACCTTAAAAGCGCTGGAGACCCGCTGGAAAGCGGACAAAGACCGTCAGCACCAGGCGCTCGCGGAACTGCAAGCTGCGCTGAACCTGCCCGAGCCCCCCAACCGGATTGAATGTTACGACATCTCGAACACCATGGGCACCGCCAGCGTGGGCAGTATGGTGGTGTTCGAGCAGGGCGTGGCAAACAAAAAGCTCTACCGGCGCTTTAACATCCGCAGCGTGGAAGGCCCTGACGATTTTGCCTCGATGGAAGAGGTGCTGCGCCGGCGTTTCAGCCATTACCACAGCGCCCAAGCTGAAAAAGAACTGCCCGGAAAAACCCCGGACTTATCCTTTAGCATCCTGCCCGACCTGCTCATTGTGGACGGAGGCAAAGGTCAGCTCGGGCGCGCGCTAAAGGTAATCAACGAGCAGGGATTGGACGGCCGCTTCGCGCTCGTCGGGCTGGCCAAACAGGAGGAGGAGCTCTTCCTGCCCGGCCAGAGCGATTCGGTGCGCCTGGAAGAGCGCTCCCAAGGCCTCTACCTCATTCAACGCATCCGCGATGAAGCCCACCGCTTCGCAATTACCGCGCATCGCAGCCGGCGTGGTAAAATCGGTCTGATGTCGCGCCTGGATACTATTCCCGGGCTCGGGCCAGCGCGCAGAAAAGAACTTATCCTGCGTTTTGGCTCGATCGAGGCTATTCTGGCTGCCAAGCCGGAGGAAATCGCGGGAATCAAGGGCATCAACCTGGAACTGGCGCGTCAAATCAAAGCGCAATTGGAGTAATATGGCAAAAAAACATTCCCAAGCAAACACTTCCCGCATCGTCATGGCAGTCCTCGCGCTGACCATTATCCTTGCTATGGTCCTGTCGCTCGTTCGTTTTTAATGAGAATCGTAGTATTACCGAGTTAGGACCATGTGAATTAGACCCTCGAAGCAGAATACAGGGACGGCACATGGACTGGAGATCGGGATATCATTGAATTAGTCCAGGGCATAGCCAACCAGTACGACCTTGACCCGAACACAATCAAGGGAGCCCAAGCAATCCAGGTTGCGATTGGCGGATCAATTACCTGGGCAAAGACCGTCCCGGAAGACTGGGAATTACAGGACAAAACCTGACACAGCAAAAAGAGTATTTAATGCAAGGATATTGGTGCGCTAACCTGTTGGATTATTCTTGACGAGCGCGCATGGCAGGTTACTATGGAAAGATTTGACTGGACCGGCACGGAATTTATTTGGAATTCCTCTTACGGGCACATGGATGCGACACCGGAAAAGCAAGGCGCTCCTTTCCCCGACTATTTGCCTTTAAATCTGCCTGAAACTGGCCTGATTCCGCTTCCTGATCCAGCCCGAATCGAACTCGGGCATGCCGACCTGCGCCAAATCATCGAACAGCGCCGCTCGGTAAGGCGCTACGATGAGAACGCGGCGCTAAGCCTGGAAGAATTAT
This sequence comes from Anaerolineaceae bacterium, assembly GCA_035403825.1. Taxonomy (GTDB): domain Bacteria; phylum Chloroflexota; class Anaerolineae; order Anaerolineales; family Anaerolineaceae; genus Mesolinea. The sequence continues at coordinate 29,082 of DAONFX010000012.1, read as the reverse complement.
CCCTGCTGCTGTGGCTCACTCAGGGCGTGAAGAAGCTCTCGGAAAAGACGGGCATGTCGCTGCGCACCGTACCCTCCGCCGGCGCGCGACACCCCTTCGAAACCTTTCTGGCAGTCCGGCGCGTGGAAGGCCTTGAGAATGGGGTCTATCAGTTCATCGCGAACAAGCACGCGCTCCTTCCCATCATTTCAGGTGAGGTAATCCTTGACCAAATCGGCGCGGCGACCGGCAATCAGGCCCAGGTCCTGACAGCCGCCGTGACCTTCATCTGGACTGCCCTGCCCTACCGCACGAGCTTTCGCTACGGCGCGCGTGCCTACCGCTACCTTTTTCTGGACGCCGGGCATGTCTGTCAGAACCTGTATCTGGCAGCAGAAAGTATCGGCTGCGGAGTTTGCGCGATTGGCGCATACGACGACGAAGCCGTAAACACTGCCCTCCATCTGGACGGCCAGGAACAATTCGTCATTTATATGGCTTCCCTGGGCAAAAAAGCCGCTTGATCCAGCGCTATGAACGCCACACATCCCGTTATTGTCCTGATTTGCGCGAACACGGAATGGAAGGCGGTGATGGGGCTGCTGCGTCCGGAAGAATGCGGCTCTACACCCTTCGGGGGGATATTCGCGGCGCAGTCTGGTCGGCACAACCTGCTCTATGCGCACAGCGGCTGGGGGAAAACCGCGACCGCGGCAGCCTGCCAACACTTAATAGACACTCGCCATCCCCGCTTGATGATTAACCTCGGCACCTGCGGAGGATTGGCCGGGCGCGCTCAAGTCGGCCAAATCCTTCTGGCGGAGGAAACGGCAATGTACGATATCGTGGAAAGTATGTCGGATTACACCACCGCGCTGGAGCGCTACCGCACTCGCGCGGAACTGGGCTGGCTTCCCGGCTCCCTCCCCCCAGGCGTGTGCAAAGCGCGCATTGTTTCCGCCGACCAGGATATCCAGACGCAGAATTTTGACCTTATCGCGGATACTTTTCACGCGCCAGCCGCGGACTGGGAATCAGCAGCTTTCGCCTGGACTGCCGCGAAAAATCAGACGCCATGGCTTGTCCTGCGCGGCGTCAGTGATCTGATCAGCAAAGAAACGGCGGAAACCTATCAAAATGTGAGGCTCTGGCGCGAGCGCACAGGCCGCATCATGGCCGACCTGTTGAACCTGCTCCCATGGTTCCTCGACTGCTTCCCTTCGGAAACAGAGACAGCCTAACTACCGCTCTGCCGCAGGCGGGCGCGTTCTTCCTCTACAATGCTGTGGTCCAGTTTCTTCACCAGCGGCTGGGGTTGGTGGAACGGCCTCCCGCCCATCAGATCCGAGGGCTGCCATAAGTCGTTCCCACTGCCGCTCAGGGACTGCGCGGGTCGATATTCCAGAATTTCGTGCGCTCCTAGCCGGTCGACCACGCTGCGCGTGCTCTGGCTGCCGAACAACGGCTGCTGGTAACCCAGAATCTGGTGCAGCGCTTCGGAGGTAAACGGGATAAAAGGGGCAAACATCAGTTTCAGCCAGTCGATGGCCTGAATGGCGGTAAAGACGGATTTGGCTGCTGCGGCTTTGTCGGTCTTGATTTCGAACCAGGGCGCGTGCACGTCCAGGTATTTGTTGACCTCGGTGGCCAGGCTCATCACTTCCGAGAGCGCGTCGCGCAGCTGCACACGCTCCATCTTCTCACTAACGCCCGTAAAGCCCGCCCGGATTGTCGCCAGCAGCGTGAGGTCGCTTTCGCGCAGTTCACCAGGCTGCGGAATGACGCCCTCCCAATGTTTGTAAGTGAACGCCAAAACGCGGTTCACCAGGTTGCCCCAGGTGGCAACCAGTTCGTTGTTGTTGCGCTGGAAAAACTCTTCCCAGTCCCAGTCGGTATCCCGGCTTTCGGGCATGGCGGTTGTCAGATAGTAGCGCAGCGCGTCCGGGTCGTAGTGCTCGAGGAAATCCAATCCCCAAACCGCCCAGTTCTTGCTGCCGCTGATTTTGCGTCCTTCCAGGTTCATAAACTCATTCGCCGGCACATCATAGGGCAGCACCAGCGGCTGAGGGTCTTGTGTGCCGTAAGCCTTGTCAATGCCGTCGCGGAATCCGATGAGTTCTGCGGGCCAGATGACCGCGTGGAAGGGTATATTGTCCTTGCCGATGTAATAAAAAGTTTTCGCGTCAGGGTTGACCCACCAATCCCGCCAGGCTGTTTCGTTCCCCGCCAGCCGCGACCATTCAATCGCAGCAGAAAGGTAGCCAATCACCGCCTCGAACCACACATACAGGCATTTGCCCTGCCAGCCTTCCAGCGGCACTGGGATCCCCCAATCCAGGTCCCGGGTGATGGGTCTGCCCTTCAAGCCGTCGGTCAGGATTTGCCCCAGAGATTGGCGGATAACATTCGGCCGCCAGTAGGATTCGCGCGCTTTGAGGAAAGCGACAATTTCCGGTTCCAGGCTGGAAAGGTCCAGGTAGAAATGCTCGGTTTCTTTCAGTACCGGCGTAGAGCCGTCCACCTTGGAGCGCGGATTCTGCAGCAGTTCAGGCTCCAGCATATGACCGCATTTTTCGCATTGGTCCGAACGCGCGTCTGGATTACCGCAGATGTAGCAGGTGCCTTCCACGTAGCGATCCGGCAAAAAGCGCTGCTGGGCCGTGGAATACCACTGCTTCTCACTGGCGGTATACAAAAATCCGTTTTCCTTCAGCGTGGTAAAAGCCAATTGAGAAACCTGAAAGTGGTTCTCGGTATGTGTGCTGGTAAACAGGTCGTAAGTCAGACCAAGTTTCTGGAATAATTCCAAAAATCTGGCATGGTTGGCGCGATAAACTTCCAGCGGTGTAGTTCCCAGCGCGTCAGCTTTGACGGTAATCGGGGTGCCGTGCGAGTCCGAACCGGAGACCATGAGCACGTTGCGGCCGCGCATGCGGTGATAGCGCGCGCAAATATCCGCGGGCAGATATGAGCCCGTCAGGTTTCCGACGTGGATATCCGCGTTCGCGTACGGCCAGGCAACAGCAATCAGGATGTTATCAGTCATGTTCACTCCTCCGGAGAAAATGCGAAAGAATTCTATCATGAAACCAAAGCGCCCATCGTTTCGGCTCCCGGGTTTAAGAGCAAAGGATTAATATCTTGAAAACCAAAATAGAAATGTCCTGATTAAGATTAGGAGCTGGGATTAGGATATCAGCATTCGATTTCTCCAGGCTTTTTTTACATAGGAATGAGAATCCCCTGCCATACAAGGTCCCAGCAGCCTTTCCCCCTCTTCCTCCCTTTCCCAGCGTACGAAATCTACCCGATTATCCTATTTAACGACCGCTGAGACGGGGAATTGAACTTAATAGAGGGCTGCGCCCCTATCAAACATCCTTCTCTTCCACAGCACCTTGAGCGAGGCAAAATAGAGCCGCTTGCCGCCGGGGAAGGGTCAAAGTGAAGACAACCGTGAAACAATCCAAAAAAAAGAAATAAGAGGCTTAGTTTCGAGGGAAAACCCGCCCTGATGACTTAATCCCCTATTTAGGACATTTCTATTTAGCCTTGAGATTTTAGGCCATCGTGAAATTACAAATTTATGGGGACCAGGGAAAGGCTTATTCTTCGTCCGTCAGGAGAATGCGGCTGTCAGTATGGCTGCAGTCAGCCAGGTTCAGGTTCTGCCCGCACTCCACGCATATGCCTTTGCAATCTGGTTTGCAGATATGGTTGATTGGTATCTCCAGCAGGAGATAATCCCTGAAGATGTCGGCTAGGTCAATGTAGCCGTCCGTGGGCACCAACTGGTCGGTTTCTTCCTGGGTGCGTTCAGGGAAGTAGAACAGCTCTTCAAAGCTTGTGCTCACCGGCACGCTGCTTTCGGTCAGGCAGCGTACGCACTGAGCCTGGATCTCACCGCTGAGCTCGGTCTGCAGCAGCAGACCTTCCCGGGTGCGGGAGAAGCGGTAAACAGCCGCAAGGTTCAGGACGTTCAGGTCCGGTTCGAGGTAGATTTCAGGAAATTCTGCGTGAAAATCACGGGAGAAGCCAATCGGTTTATTGAAGAAAAATCCGACGTTTGCGCGTAAAGAATAGTGTTGTTTTTCCATTGACAAAGTACAATTCCTATCTGATATCGGCATTATAACATGCCGCGCGACCTGCTCTGGAGAAGCTTAGACGGATGAAAGACTTGCTGCTTGCGACCACTAATCCTGGCAAAATTCAGGAGATTACCGCTATCCTGGCTGGTATTCCGCTGGGATTACTTTCTCCGGCAGATTTCGGTTTGGATATTTCCGTTGTGGAGGACAGCGGCAGCTATACTGGCAATGCCCACCTGAAAGCCTCTGCGTACGCGCGCGCTGCCGGCATCCCGGCGCTGGCGGATGATTCCGGGTTGGAAGTGGAAGCCCTGGGCGGAGAGCCCGGTTTGCGTTCCCACCGCTATTCCCCGCTGACCTCAGCCACAGACCGCGACCGCTGCCTTTATCTGCTGGAAAAACTAAAAGAGGCAGCGCGTCCGTGGAAAGCCCGCTTTGTGTGCGCGGTGGTCGTTTGCGGCTCTTCCGGAGAGATGCTGCGCGCGTGGGGAGAATGCCCTGGCGAAATCATCCCCGAATTTCGGGGGGAAAACGGTTTTGGATACGATCCCATCTTTCTGGTGGCGGGCTCAGACAAAACGATGGCTGAATTGCCCAATGAACAGAAAAATCAGCTCAGCCACCGCGCGCGGGCTTTACAAGCAGCCCTGCCTGCCCTGCGTGAATTCGCAGGGGAATAAACCAGTTTACCAGCGGTTGTAGTGCAACTTGGACGGGTCGTAGCGGTTCTCAGCCTGTGCAATCCTCCCGGGGTGCCCGACCGCGATGAGCGCCAGGGGATGCACGTCCGCCGGCAAACCCACCAGAGCAGAAAAGTCGGCCATCCGCTGCGTCTCCGGGCAAATCCCCAGCCAAACCGCACCCAATCCAATCCCATGGGCAGCTAAAAGGATGTTTTCTGCCGCTGCGGCGCAGTCCTGCTGCCAGTACCCGCCCATTTCGCCTTCCACAATGCGCCCGCACACAAGAATGCCGAGCGCGGCTTCCTTCATCATGTCAGACCAGGGATGAATGGAGGGGATTTGGTCCATCAAGGCGCGCTCGTTAAGGACGACAAAGTGCCAGGGCTGCCCGTTATCCGCTGAAGGCGCCTGCATTGCTGCGCGCAGCAGGGTTTCCAGGTCGCTGTCAGAAACAGGCTCCTGCGTGAAGCGCCTGACGCTCCTTCGGGTGAAAATTGCCGTGAGAATATCCATGCGTTTCCTTTGAAAATTACAGCTTGTAACCGAAACGCCGCAGTAAGGCTTTGCGCGCGGCGATATCTTCTTCGGCTTCAATGCCAAGTGGGGGCTGACCGTCAACCACTCCCAGAATTCCGCGACCCTGCTCCGTTACCGCGATGATTACCTCGGTCGGATTGGCAGTCGCGCAGAAAACGCGGCAAACCTCGGGCACCTGCTTGACAGTATTGAGCACATTCACCGGATAAAATCCCTCCGCCAGGAAAAGGATGAAGCAGTGCCCCGCGCCGATTTTCAGCGCGTTTTCCCGCGCAAGCTGCAGCATGATTTCGTCGTTACCACTCCACCGTACCAGCCGGGGATGCGAGGCTTCGCAAAAAGCCAGCCCAAAGCGGATGCCGGGCACGGCAGTGACCAACGCTTCGTGGATGTCTTCCACGGTTTTGATGAAATGCGATTGACCCAGGATAAAGTTAATCCCTTCAGGCTTTTGAATCTGTACCACTTCCATGTTCATAACAGAACCTCCGCGCTTATTGTTTTGCATTCTAACATACCACGCATTTGGAATGCGGATTACGCTAGATAGGGTAAAATCTTGGTGTGTCAGAATATCGCAAGCGCTATTCATTCTTCCTGCTCGTGCTGTGCGTGCTGGTTTCCGCCTGCGCAGCCCAGCCGGCAGCCCGACCCTCCGCTCTGCCTGCCGGGGTTACGCCGACCGCTTTCCTGTCCACCTCCACGCCCATGCCGACCTTTACCCCCACAAGCGCGCCGTTGGGCAGCCCCCAAAACCCGATCGTCATGGCCGTTATCAGCGCAGAAGCGGACAGCGTTCAGATTAGCAGATTGGACAGCCTGAGCGCGCAGCTTTCCGGTTTTTTGGGGCTCTCCGTAGCCGGGAAAACATTCCCGGATTACCTCAGCCTGGAGGAAGCCTTGCAAAAGCAGGAGGTTCAACTCGCCTGGCTGAATCCGGTCGAGTATCTGCTGGCATCCGCGAAAGGCTTGCTCAATTCGCAATTGGTGGCCAATCATCTGGGCGTGACTGCTTACGGCGTGCAGTTCCTTGGTCACAAAGACGCCAACCTGACCCGTTATTACGACGCTGGCAGCAACCTGGCAACCGCGCCAGCCGCCACCGCGCTGGCCCAGTTCGCCGGCCTGACGCCCTGCCTGACCAATGAGAAATCTCTGCCCGGGTATTGGGTGCCGCTGGGTTACCTGGCGCAAAACGCGGTGACGACCCAAAGCCCGGTGCTGACCAGGACCTACAGCGCCGCCATTCGCGCCCTGTACATCAAAGGCGTGTGCGACTTCACCGCCACCTACGCCATTGCCAGCGATCCGCGCACTTCTTCGGAGGTCATCACGGACTTGCCGGATGTGATTGACCGCCTGCCGATCATCTGGCTTTCCCCGGCAGTCATCCCCAACCTCAATTTTTCAGTCAGCCCGCTGCTGCCCTTATCAGTGAGCGCGCAAATCACCAACTATTTGCTCGAGCTCAGCCTCACCGAATCCGGCCGACAGCAGTTGTCCGAATTGAACGCCTACGAAATCGCCCGCCTGGAACCGCAGCCGGACAGCGCATACGACGCGCTGCGCGAACTCCTGGCAGTTCAGAACCTGCGCCTGACCAATCTGCTTCCCTGAGAAGGTTAAGGAACAACACGATGCGGAGGTTTTTGCAGGTCCTCGTGGTTTGTTTTTGCGCGGGTTTTATTTTGGTGGGCTTACTGCGCCTGGGCATGATTTTCTACGCCGCCAGCAAAACCGTCCCGATTTCGGAGGTGATTCCGGTTCCGGTGGTGATTGTGCCCGGGGCCGGGCTCAGCGCTGACGGCACGCCCTCCGTGCCGCTGCGCGACCGGGTCCAGGCCGCGGTGGACCTGTACCTGGCTGGCAAGGCGCAGAAAATCCTTATGAGCGGAGATAACAGTACCGAATATTACAACGAACCCGAATCCATGCGCCAATATGCCCTTTCGCTCGGGGTACCAGACGAAGATATCGTGCTGGATTATGCCGGCCGCCGCACCTACGATACCTGCTACCGCGCGCGTGAAATTTTTGGCATCCAGACGGCTGTCATCACGACCCAGCCTTATCACTTGCCGCGGGCTGTATTCCTGTGCGATCGCCTGGGGATTAACATTCAGGGCGTGGAAGTGGAACAGTCTCGCTACGTCCGCACCCGCTACATTTTCTGGCAGGTGCGCGAAGTTTTTGCCACGCTCTCGGCAGTTTGGGATATCTATATCGCGAAACCCCTGCCAATTTTGGGCCAGCCAGAACCTATATTCCCATAAACGGAGCCGCTATGAATCGTGATGAAGCCTTGCAATTTATCCGCCAATACGTGAAAAGTGAAAGCCTCATCCGGCATATGCTCTCGGTGGAAGCAGCCATGCGTTTTTACGCGCGCAAGTTGGGCGAAAACGAAGAGGAATGGTCTATGGCAGGCTTGCTGCACGATTTTGATTGGGAAATCCATCCCAATGCTGAGGAACATCCAATCGCTGGCGCGCCCCTTCTGCGGGAGGCCGGCGTTTCGGAAGATATCATCGCGGCGGTGCTCTCCCATGCTGACCATACCGGCCTGCCGCGGGATACCACGCTCAAGAAAGCCCTGTTTGCCTGCGATGAAATCACAGGCCTGATTACCGCCGTGGCATTGGTTCGGCCGTCCCGCTCGCTATTTGACCTGGAAGCAAGTTCGGTCCGCAAAAAATGGAAAGATAAGGCCTTCGCAGCCGGAACGGACCGGACGATGATGGAATTGGGCGCGCAGGAATTTGGCGTTGACCTCTGGGAACACGTCAGCAACGTAATCAGCGCGATGCGCGCAATCGCACCAGACCTGGACCTGGTCGGCAGCTTTCGCCAGGCATCCTGATCAGGCTTTCTCCCAGTAAGCTGAAAGGTCATCCAGCGGCGTCGCGCCAATCAACTCGTCCCCGGCTTTCAACGTGAATACTCCTTGACCATTGGCTGCGCGCGTCCGTTCTACCGCGCTCGTGATGGTGAATACCTTACTGGCTGACTTGCGGAAGTGGCAAATGACTTTGTCCGAGAGCCTGCCGGCTGTCTGAACCACAATCTGGTCGTCTTTTGCCAGCTTCCAGCTGATGACGCCCTGTCCGTATCTGCCCTGGAGCGGATAGTCCTCCGCGCTCACCCGCTTTGCCAGACCTTTGCGCGTCAGAAGCGCAACGCTGTCTTTGTTATCCACCAGGCTGACGCCTACGATGTAATCCCCTTCTTTCAATTTCATGCCGTTCACACCGGCAGCAATCAGCCCCATCGGACGAATTTCAGACTCATGGAAGCGGATGCTCATCCCGTTGGCAGTGGTCATCAGGATATCCTGTTTTCCATTGGTCAAAAGCACCTGGAAAAGTTCATCCCCCTCGTTTATCTTCGTCAGGACGAAGCTGTTTGCCGAGGCGCCGGGCAATTCCTGCAGCGCAGAACGCTTGACCATGCCCTGGCGGGAGACTGTCAGCACGTAAGTTTCGGGCAGCTTATCGCGGTCCATCGGCACGCTGAAAATGCCTTGTAAAACGTCATTCCCATTGAGCGGGGAAAGTTTATGCGCCGCGATGCCCTGTTCGCCGTTTTTCTGCACCGGAATCGCGAGACTATGGATTGCTGCAGCCTTACCCTGCGATGAAACCAGGAAAACCGTCTGGTGAGAGTTTGCGCGTAGCATGCTCCAGGGGGCGTTCTCGCCGCCCAATCGGTTGGGTTTATCGCCCTCCGTGCGGGAGAGAACTCCATCCGCGCTGGCTTCGATCCAGAAGTTTTCCAGCGGCAGCACATCCGTTTGGGTCAGCAATTCCGACACCTTCTCGCCCTCACCCAGGCGGATAATCTGCGTCCGGCGCGGGTCAGCGTATTTGGACTTGAGAAGCTTCAGCTCGTCAATTTCCACCTGGCGCATCTTTTGGGGAGATTTCAACAGCGCTTTGAGGTTCTTGATGGCCTCACTCACTTGCTGGTATTCATCTTCGATCTTCTGACGTTCCAGCGACGCCAGCCTGCGCAGCTGCAGGTCCAAAATAGCAGTCGCCTGGATTTCGTCCAGGCTGAGCTTGCTCATCAGGTTCTGACGGGCTTCCTCCGCCGACTTGGATTTGCGGATGATTTGGATGACCAGGTCAATGTTCTTAATAGCTACGCGCAGCGCCTCCAAAATGTGGCGCCTTTCCTCGTTCTTGCGCAGCTCGTATTCGCTCCGCCGACGGATGACTTCCAGGCGGTGCTCGGCAAATACGCGCAAGCTCTGCTTCAGGGACAGCCGGTGCGGGCTCCCCCCGACCAGCGCCAGGATGTTGATCGCGAAGGTACTGTGCATCGCGGTCTTTTTATAGAGTACGCTGAGCACTTTTTCCGGGTCGGCATTCTTGTTCAGGTCGATTACGATGCGCATGCCCTGCCGGTCGGATTCGTCCCGCAGGTCGGTAATGCCGTCCACCACCCCATCGCGCACAAGTTCCGCGATTCTTTCAATCAGGGCAGACTTATTGACCATGTACGGCAGCTCGGTTACGATGATGCGCATCCTGCCGCGGGACATTTCCTCCAGGCGTGTTCGGGCGCGAATCTGGATAACACCGTTTCCGCTGCCGTAAATTTGCGCCAGCGTTTCGGTGGTTTCCTCTTGAAGGATTAATCCGCCGGTGGGAAAGTCCGGTCCTTTGATGAATCGCATGATTTCTTCCGTGGAAATATCATCAATTTTGTCCCAGTTTTCGAGCAAGAGTGTCAGCGCGTCGATAACCTCGCCCAGGTTGTGCGGCGGGATATTCGTGGCCATGCCAACCGCGATGCCCGAAGCGCCGTTCACGAGCATATTGGGAAGCGCTGAAGGCAGCACGAGCGGCTCCTGTAAGGAACCGTCAAAATTCTCGGTGAACTCCACCGTGTCCATGTCGAACTGCTTCAGGATTTCCACCGCGGCTTCGGAAAGACGGGCTTCGGTATAACGCATAGCTGCCGGGGGGTCCCCGTCAATGCTTCCGAAGTTACCTTGTCCGTCCACCAGCGGATAGCGCTCGGAAAAGTCCTGCGCCATGCGAGCCATCGCTTCGTATACCGCGGAATCGCCGTGGGGGTGATATTTCCCCAGCACCTCGCCAACGATTCTGGCCGATTTCCGGTGCGGTTGGTCTGGACGAACACCCATGTCGTACATCGCGTACAGGATGCGCCGCTGCACCGGTTTTAGTCCGTCGCGGGCGTCTGGCAGCGCGCGGGAGACAATCACGCTCATAGCATAGTCCAGGTAGGACTGCTGCATTTCGGTGTTGATGTTAATTTTCTTGATAGAGGTTGAATCCATAAAAAGCTCGCTTCATCGAAAATTCCAGGGGTGTCAAATCCGGCATAAATATAGCATAAAAAAACCCGGAGCGTATCAGGCTCCGGGTCGGGTAATTCTTGATGCTGCCGGTTTACTCTTCGTCTTCCCTAAGGTCGTCAAGCTCCGGATCATCATCCGCATCGGAATAGTCATCCGCCGCAGAATCTTCTTCCTCATTTAAGGCCAGTACAGAACTGTCGTCTTCCATGAAGATGTTCATCTGCTTCACCTGGATGTCTTCTTTACCAGGCTGGGGTTCCACGTTCTGCCCCGCAAAGCGCTCGGGATCAAAGCCTGTGCCCGCCGGAATCAGCTTGCCGATGATGACGTTCTCCTTCAGACCATAGAGCAAGTCTTCCTTGGAAGCAATCGCGGCGCCAGCCAAAACCTTGATGGTGTGCTGGAACGAAGAGGCCGAGAGGAAAGAGTCGGTGTTTAGCGATGCTTTCGACACGCCCAGCAGGACGTTGATAAAGCGCGCCGGCCGCAGCCCTTTGGCGATAAGATCTTCATTAACTTTCCGCAGTTCCAGCCGGTCAACCAGGTCTTGTGGGAGGTACTGTGAGTCGCCTGGGCGGGTAATTTGCACTTTGTTGAGCATCTTGCGGATAATCACTTCAAAGTGCTTGTCGTTAATATTCTGACCCTGGGTGCGATAGACCTTCTGAATTTCAGTCATCAGATACAGTTCGGTCGCCTCGCGGCCTTTGATGTGCAGAATGGTATGCGGGTTCAGCGAACCTTCGGTCAACGGTTCTCCGCCTTCCACAATCTGGCCTTCTTTCACCGTCAGTCTGGCGGTCGGAGGGATGTCGTATTCTTCGGTCTCGCGGTTCTCGTAGGAAACAATTACGTTGTTGTCTTCGATGCGAACACGCCCGGCGTGCTGGGCGCCGATGGTCGCGTCTTCCATGCTCGCGAGCACATCGCCGATGGAGACTTCACCCTCATCCTGAACCTGGACCTGCCAGCCTTCCGGAATTTCATAGGTGTCGGAGGTCATTTCGCTGTGGTCCACGCGGATGATGCGCTGGTCGGGATTCTTGGGAGACTGAATCAGGTGCACAACACCCTTGATGCGGCTGATAACAGCTTCGCCCTTTGGCATTACACGCGCCTCGAAAAGCTCTTCAACGCGCGGGAGACCGGTCGTAATATCGCCTGCGGCGGCAACACCGCCGGTATGGAAGGTACGCAGGGTAAGCTGGGTTCCAGGTTCGCCAATGGACTGCGCTGCCACAATACCGACTGCCGCACCGAGGTTGACCATTTTTCCGCGCGCCAGGTCCATGCCGTAACAGCGGGCGCACACACCGTGCAGCAGTTCGCAGGTGAGCGGGGAACGCACTTTGATGGTCTGAACACCAGCCTGCAAGATGACGCGCTGGAGTTTGTAGTCAATCAGCTCGTTCCGCCCGGCAAGCACCTCGCCCGTTTTAGGATGAACAACGCTCTCGGCTAACAAGCGGCCGTAAATGCGTTCGCCAAATGACTGCCCGGCGACGTCATCCTTCGCGTTGATATAGATGCCTTCTTCCGTACCGCAGTCTTCGTTATTGATAATCATATCCTGCGCGACGTCGACCAGACGGCGGGTCAGGTAACCAGCGTCAGCCGTACGCAGCGCGGTATCCGCCAAACCTTTGCGCGCACCGTGCGTGGAAATGAAGTATTCCAACGCGGTCAGGCCTTCACGGAAGTTCGAGCGAATAGGCATTGGGATGATGCGCCCGGAAGGATCCGCCATCAAACCGCGCATGCCGGCCAACTGGGAAATCGGGCTGAAACCGCCCTTGGTCGCGCCGGAGTTCGCCATGGTGGCAAGGTTGCCGTTGGGGTCCAAATGCGCTTTGACCGCTTTACCAACTTCTTCGGTGGCGTCCTGCCAGATTTTGATGAAGTTCTGGTTCTGTTCATGTTCCGTCTGCAGACCCCGGCGGTAAGCTTTTTGAGCTGTCTCGACCTTCAGGAGCGCTTCCCTGATGATGTCGGCTTTTTCAGGCGGGACCTCGATATCCGCGACGGCAAGCGTCGAACCGCTTTGGGTGGCATACCGGAAACCGATATCCTTGATTTTGTCCGCGACGTCGGTTGTTTCTTCGTCATTCAGAAGCTCGTGAATTTCCGCAATCAAATCGCGGATACCGCCCTTGTCGAGCGTCCGGTTGATAAAGCGGATTTTGTCAGGCAGTATGTCATTGAAAATTGCCCGACCCACAGTCGTCTCTTGCAGCCGTTTCTCCGCCTCAGAAAGGCGTTCCGGTTTATCCGAATCGGAATACCAGCTCTCCACCACCAGTTTAATGCGTGTGTGCAGTTCCACCTGCCCGAGTTGGTAGGCCAGAATAACTTCATCAATATTGGCAAAAGCCCTGCCGTCGCCCTGTTTCGGTCTGTTGGCAAGCATGGTCAGGTAATACACACCCAGGACCATATCCTTTCCAGGAGAAATGATAGGTTCACCGCTGGCTGGTTTAAGCAGATTTTTGCTGGCCAGCATATACTGACGGGCTTCTGAAACCGCTTTGTCCGAAAGCGGCAGATGTACAGCCATCTGGTCGCCGTCAAAATCAGCATTAAACGCTGTGGTCACCAGTGGATGCAGTTGAATCGCGCTGCCTTCAATCAGGATAGGTTCAAACGCCTGGATACCCAATCTGTGCAGGGTCGGGGCGCGGTTAAGCAGCACGGGACGCCGCTGAATGACTTCTTCCAAGACTTCCCAGACTTCCGGCCGGTTGCGCTCGATAAACTTCTTCGCGCCTTTCAGATTGTGGGCATAGTGGTGTTCTTCCACCAGGCCGGCGATTACGAAGGGTCTGTACAGTTCCAGCGCCATTGTTTTCGGCAGACCGCACTGATATAGCTTCAGATTCGGACCGACCACGATTACAGAGCGCCCGGAATAATCCACGCGTTTGCCCAACAGGTTTCGGCGGAAGCGGCCTTTCTTGCCTTTCAGCATGTCGCTCAGGGAGCGCAGTTCACGGCGGCCGCGCCTGGAGAGCATGCGCCCGCGCTGGGAATTGTCTATCAGGGAATCCACGGCTTCCTGCAGCATGCGCTTCTCGTTGCGCACGATAACATCCGGCGCGCCAAGTTCCAACAAGCGCTTGAGGCGGTTGTTGCGGTTGATGACGCGGCGGTACAGGTCGTTCAAGTCAGAGGTAGCAAAGCGGCCGCCATCGAGCTGGACCATCGGGCGCAGGTCGGGCGGAATAACCGGCAGAACCGTGAGAATCATCCACTCGGGAAGGTTGGACGAACGGCGGAAAGCTTCGACAACTTTCAAGCGGCTGGTGGCTTTCTTCCGCTTTTGCTTGCTGCGGGTCGTGCGCACTTCCTGCCACAGGTCCTCGGCCAGGGCGTTCAAATCAAGGCGGTGCAGGATGTCGTGGAAAGCTTCTGCGCCCATATCGGCCTTGAAGACCTGCCCCCAGCGTGACTTGAGCTCGCGATAGCGGGCTTCACTGAGGAAAGTGAAAGGCTGCAGTTCGTAGAGCTCGTCGCGCAGCTTCGCGTTTTCGGTCTTGGTAACAGCTTCCTGGTCCTCAAGCTGGTTGCGGATGCCTTCCATAATCAGGTCAACTTCCGCGCGGATGGCTTCTTTCTGGAGTTTCAGTTCCTCAAGTTTGATTTGCTTCTCATTCCGCAAATCCTTCTCAAGGTCTTCCATGCGGTCCTTGACGATTCTCTGCACGCGGGAAATATGCTTTGAGGCGACTTCCTCATTGGCTTCCACCAAAACTTTTTCGAAATTTTCCAGAGAGAAGACGATCGGCTTGTGGATGGTCTTGCCGACTTTTTCAGTCAGTTCGCGCTCCACGCGCTGGCCCTCGGCAATCACAGGCTCAAACAAGCTGGAAACCTGCTCGTCATACTCATTTTCGATGGCTTCCACACGGCCATCCAGCTCGCGCAGTTGGCGGTCGCGCTGTTTCTTAGCTTCGGCAATCTGCCCGTTAACTTTTTCAATTAATTCGCGTTCGGACAGGCTGATTTCGTCCTCGAGCCGCTTCAGAGCTTTCTGGCGAGCCTCTTCATCCACATAGGTCACGATATATTGGGCGAAGTACAGGACTCTATCCAGATTGCGCCGGGAGATATCCAGAAGCAAGCCGAGATGAGACGGAACTCTGCGCGTGTACCAGATATGCGCGACAGGCGCTGCAAGTTCAATGTGACCCATGCGTTCGCGCCGAACGCTCGCTTTTGTCACTTCAACGCCGCATTTATCGCAGACGACGTTTTGGTATTTTTTGTTTTTGTATTTACCGCAGTAACATTGATAGTCCCTGGTGGGGCCAAAAATCGCTTCGCAAAACAAGCCGTCCTTTTCCGGGCGCAAACGGCGGTAGTTAATCGTCTCAGGTTTCAGAACTTCACCATAGGACCATCCGCGAATTTTTTCGGGGGAAGCAAGGTTGATACGAAGTGCTTTCATTTGTTTATTTTCCACGCGAGCCTCCATGTCGTGAGCGAGGGTATCAACACGAAAAAGAAACTGAGAGTTTTCTTCCCAGATTCTGCGTTTTTCGTGTGTTAGGTTATTTCATGCAAATTATTATTATACTAAAGAATAGTTGTCGCTGTCAAGTTTTTCTCGCCAATACTAAAGACTTCTACCACCCCTTTATCCTTTCCTGACAGGTATTTCCAAAGTAAATGTGCTGCCTTCTCCCAATTGGCTTTGTACCCTGATTGTACCACCATGCTTGTCCGCGATGGATTTCACAATCGCAAGACCCAAACCCCGGCTGGAGCCTTCGATGCTGTCCGCCTCCTCGACGTGGAAGAAGCGCGTAAACAACTTGGGTTGGTCCAGGGGGGCAATGCCTTTGCCGTGGTCCTGAACCGTGAGACTGAGCTTTGCGCTGTCCTTCGCGGCGCTCACCAGCACCTCTCCCCCGATGGGGCTGTACTTAATCGCGTTCTCCACCAGATTGAAAACCGCCTGATGCAGCAGGAGCCTATCCGCGGTGAAACGCGGGTTTTTTAAGCCGGTAAAGTTGGTTTTGATGCTGACTTTTCGCTGCGTTGCCTGCAATTCCAGCAGGGTCAGGACTTCCTCAATCATTTCCTTCAGGTCGAAGCTGGTGAATTTAACCCCGCCATCCGAATCTAACATCTCCAGGCTGAGGACCTTGCTTACCAATCTGGACATGTTTTCAATACTTAATCGGATGCGGTCGATGAACTTGACCTGTTCCTCGCTCAGGTTCCCGATATTCTCCAACAGACTCAGGTAGCCGCGTACTTGCGAAAGTGGGGAGCGCAAATCGTGGCTGATATTGGTTACAAACTCGTTCTTTTGCGCGTTGAGGCGTTTCTGCGAAGAGGTGTCATTGAAGATCAGCAAGCGCCCGCGCATTCCGCCGGTCGGATGGAGAGGCAGCGACTCAACCTCAAACTCCCGTTCGCCGGCTGTGACGACGAAAGGTTTAGCGCTAATTCCGTTGGCAGGCTCAGCCCCGGCTTCAGGAAATGCGAGGCTGAAAGGCACCGGCTTTGTGCCATGCTGACCGTTTGTCTCGATCAGCTGCCTGGCTGCCGCGTTGCCCAGAACCACGCTGCCGGCGTTATCCAACACCATGACAGGCTCGGGAAGCGAATCGAGCGCGGCGGAAAGAGCAGTCTTTTCATTCTGAAGGCGGCCGTACTGCTCCTTGGCGCTCAGCACTGCCGAAGCACGGTAAGCCAGCTGTTGGTAGAAGCGGATATCTTCCTGCGAAAACCAATGGTTCTGTTCAAAACCAACCCACAGGATACCCTGAGTGACGTCTTCGCTTTTCAGGCGCAGCGCGGCGATGGACTGCGGGTACGGCATGCCGGAAGAAAGGCCAAAGTACTGGTCCACCTTCAGGTCGCTCAAAATCAGTTGATCCTGGCTTCCGAGCTTATCGAGAATCATCGCGTCCAGGTACGCGTATACCCGGGTTTGTTCGCCCTGACCAAGGCGCAGGCGCATTTCAACCTGCTGATCGCCAAATCCCGGACTAAGCAAAACCAATCGCGCAGTGGAGGCATCCCTGCCCAAGGCGGCGCGCAGGATGGAAGAGAGCACCAGGTCATATCCCTCGCGGGAATAATGCGAGGGGTCCAGAGAAAGCAGACGGGTTTGCGTGTCATTGCGCAGGCGCAGATTTTCGCGCAGGTCATCCAGCGCTTTTGCGAGTTTTGCTTCAGCCGGGTTATGAACTTCGAAGTTAATCGCCCGGTCGTAGCGCCCTAAAGTCAGCCGCTCAATTTGCGCGATAGTTTGCTTTATCGGGCTGTGTACTTCCCACTCCGCCAGGTAATCCATCGGGTTCCATTCGCTGCCCAGCCAGCGCTGCAGCAATTCGCAGGCAGCGCCGCCAACCAGCGCGGACGGAAGCAGCACAGCGCTGACGAGCACAAACTGCTCCAGAATGGTCATCAAATCATTCTGACCATAGCTCAAGGAGACCACCAGACGCATAACCAGCATCACCGGGAGCGCCAGCAGGTACGCAAGCAGCGCGTTAATCAGGGGCTTGTACCTGCTTTGCCCGCTGGCGCGCATCTCCGTCCGCCGTGAGAGCGTGATGAACAGCACCGTCAGGACGGCGAACTGCAGTACCACGCTGAAATCCTGACCGAATAAGAGCCATTGCGAAAGCCCTGAAACTACTGCCAGCGCCACGGCAGCCGGCGGACCCACAAAGCCGAGCGCTGTGAAAGCCGGGATGAGCGCGAGCAGGGAGGTCTGTGCAGGGAATTGACTTCCGTCAAAACTTATGAAAAAGCCACGAAAGGGTGTAAATCGCGCGAAATAATTGCATGGAAGCAGCAAAATTGCCAGCAGCGCCAGCCAGCGGATTTCTTTCTTTCCGGGATTAAGAGGAGGTCTCAGGCTCTTCCAAAGTCCAAAGAGGGCGCCGCCTGTAAGGACAGCGCCAAGTATCCATATCGCCGCAGGCAGCGGTGCCAATGGAGACGGCGCTAATAGAACTGCTGATACGTGAAAAAAAACGGTCATATCCCAAGGAATATTATAGCACCTCCCCCAGCAGAAAAAACCGGTAAACCCGGGTTAGGGAACAGGCGCTGCCGGCGATTCTATCAGTGCGAGGATGCGTTCAACAACCTGCGCAGCGCTTAGAGCTTCTGTGTTAATGACCACCGCGTCATCCGCAATTTTCAACGGAGCATATTTTCGCGAGGAATCGATTTTGTCCCGCCTGCGCAGTGAAGCCACCACTTGTTGGTAGGTAATCGAGCTGCCGCGGGCCTTTTCCTCCTCATACCTCCGCCTGGCGCGGACTTTCAGAGAGGCATCCAGGTAAATTTTTAGTCCGGCATCCGGTAAGACCACCGTGCCGATATCCCTGCCCAGCATAACGATCTTGCCCCTGGAGGCAATTTTCCGTTGTTGCAAGGTCATCGCCGCCCGTACTCCCGGATAGGAGGAAATGAGCGAAACGTGCTGATTGACCTCCGAAAGGCGGATATCCCAGGTGTGGTCCTCGTGATTGATGAGCACGTCAAACCCGCGGCCGTCTGAGACACTGCCCGGCTGCACGTCAATTTCGATGGTCTCGGCCAGCCGCGTGATCGCAGTCTCATCCTGCGGATCAAGGCCCTTGGCTAACGCCAACCAGGTGACCGCGCGGTACATGATGCCCGTATCCAGGCAAAGATAACCCAGCTTTTCTGCCAGCGCCGCACCTACCGTGGACTTTCCGCTCGCGGCTGGACCGTCAATCGCGATGATTTGTGGGGCTTCCGCAGCCATCTCTTTTCCTGGCATTATGGTAAAGCTCCTGTCATCAGATCCTGACGGATCCAGAGATAATAACTGAAACTTTCAGCGGGCAGGCTCTTGCTTACAGCCGCTCTGAGAATTTCCACCGGTGTAAATTTTTCCCATGGTACTCGGCCGGGGCTAAACATTTGGATTCCGCGGTAACTATCCGCCGCCTTCTGTTGATCGGGTGCAGCCGTAATCAGGATTTCTGGCGGGTAATTTTCAGGGAGTACGGATAAAACCTCTACCCGGCCGTAATCCCGGAAATCCCAACGTAAATCCGCCAGCTGCGGGTCCGTGATGACAACTCTCGAAACCTGTGCTTCCAGTTTGCCGGACTTTTCGATTTCCCTGAGCAGTAAACTTTGCGCGTCCGCATTCACCCACACGTTAGACTCTGACCAGACCAGGGCGGAATAGGGGTCGGATGGTTTTAACGCCAGAAAAGTGAGACTGAGGCTGAACGCGAGGAGGCTGAGCACTACAGCGCTGAGAATCCCTTTGCGCGCGGTCTGCAAGGACCAACCCATCATAACCAGGAAAAACACGAAAACTAACAGCAGTAAACCCAGTACGAAAGCAATTGCGCCGGGGCCGAAAGTTAATCCGGCTTGCGTCGGATTTACCAGGTTCTTCGCGCTAAGCGCCAGATATCCGCAGAGCGCCATCCCCAGCAAGAATGCGCCCAAGGCAATATCTCGTCGTCCCGCTTCCAGTTGGACCTGCTTTTCGAGCGTTCGCACCGCCTGCAGCCATAATAAAAACTGCAGCAGCGCGTATCCGGCTGTTCCCTGGTTTCGGAAAAGCAAAATCGCAAGGAGCGTGATTCCCGCGAGCAGGCTGACAAGCTGCCCCCATCGCTCTTTCTCTCTCCAGGCGGAAAGTGAAGCAGGAAAAGCCAGGATTAAGACCGGTAAGCTATACGCAATCAGCCTGTATATTGGGAGTGTTAGCGCAGTTTTGGTCATTTCATGGCTGGATGGCCATAAGCGAGCCAATCCGCCGGCAATCCCACTGAGACCCGCAGGATTTAGCAGAAATGCGCTGGCCAGGAGGAAGAGGCTGACAGCAAAACTCACCGCGGCAGTTTCCCGAAAAGCTTTGGTCCGGAAAGGGCAGGCGTTTGTAAGGCCGCTTAGGTCTGCCTGCTTGCCTGCCAACAGGAAAAGCCCAAAACCTACGCCACTAACCAGCAGGATTATCCAGAACCAGGGCCCGCTTAACCAGGCCAGCGCCAGAGCAATCCCCAACCCGACAGGCTTGCGCGCGACAAAGAAGATGAGCGCCCAGATTAACCCGACGATCAGAAAGATGGCTCCCCCAGCCAGTCGTGAGAGCGTGAACAAGACAGGGTCAAAGGCGAATGCCGCAGCTAACAAAACTGCCTGGAGCGAACCTACCCGACGGCGGAAAAAGAGCGGCGCAAGCGCCAGGCTGGAGCCCGCCAGCGCGGGCCACAGACGCGCGAAGAACGACGAAGCCCGCAGCAGGAAAAAGGTCAGGGAGGTCAAGCCCTCGTAAGCCGGGCTGGCGGCTGTGCCAACGGGAACACCTTTCGCCACAGAGAACGCAGAGCAGGCGTTTTGCGCTTCTTCAGAGCTGAAGGGGACGCTGCCCAGCTGGTTTAGGCGCAGGCAAAGACCGGCAAAGAAAATTGCCAGAATTATCAGACGCGCGTCCGCGTACCAGCGTTTTGACCCGCCGACAAAAATTTCTTCAGGCATGCTTATTTCTCCGGTGCGTAAAGGTATACGCGCGCATTCGCGGAATCATAACCGAGGCTGAGGTGTTCGGCAAATTTTGTCTCGTCCAAGGCGTAAGTGCGGGCTTCCAATTCTCCAACGTAAACATAGGCAATATTATACTTGTCGAGCACCGCCCTGGCTTCGTCCCAGTCGTGCGTGCTGTACAAAACCCGAACGTCTTCCTGTCGGGTGCCCATCTCCTCATATCCGCCGCGCCACTGCGCCACATGCCCTATCCATCCCAGAACGGTGGGCATCCCGGAAAAAGTGGAAACGGATGCGTAAGTCGTATAGCTGCCGCCGGTATCCGCTACCGCTTCCACCATCACCCCCAGGGGCTGCTGCTGCAACCAATCCACAGCCTGCATCTGGTCCGGCCATGTATCCCGGTAGAACTGCGAGCCGTCCAGCGTGAGCTGCTCCAAGGAAGGCGAGCCGCCCAACTTATTCCAGGTGGACACGACCGGATACACCAGCCCAGCCGCGAACGCGCATACGCACAATGCCGCCAACGCAGCCGTTTTGCGGCCTGTGAGGAGCTCCACAAACGCCCATAAGAATCCCAGAACGAAGATTCCAGCGATAATAAAATCTAGCGGCGCGCTTCCGAAAGCGCCCAGGTTTTGATTGAAGCGCAGGAAGGTATCATCTGCCCGATACAGCCCCAAAAAGGCGGCTGCCGTGCCGAGCAGGAGCATCAGCGCCGGGATTAACCGCTCCCAGGCCCTTGCGCTGCCGCGCGCTTCAAAAAACCGTGCCGTGAAATACGCCCCAGCAGCCGACCACAGGATCCAGGCCTGGAAATAGAACTTGAAAATGGTGTTCATGCGCGTCCCGAACTGGTCGCGCAGATACACGAACTCCGGCGCAAGCGTCAGCAGCCCGCCCAGCAGCACCAGGAAGATAACAAATACATCCACAGTCCGTTCCGGCAGCTCACGAACCGGACTTTCCTCCATCGAAGATGAGCTTCCGGGCTTTATCAGCGCGCTCAAGCCCAGAAAAAGCAGCAGAAACAGCGTGATGCCGGTGCCGGGCGCTTTCAGTCGGGCAATTAAAGCCCCAGACAGCAGGTTTTGCCCTACGGCGGGGCCTTGCAGCGAGAGAATAAACTGGCCGAGTTCTGGCAAGCGGGTGGACATGAATGCTATCCCCCAGGAGAACACGAACAGCGCCGCGAATAGCGCGCAGGTTATCCAGAATGCCGTCAGAAACCCGTGCTTTTCTTTATTACGCTGCAGCTGCCAGCCAAGACCCAACAGGATTGGGACCAGCAGCGGACCAAACATGATCCAGAAATGTCTTCCCAGCGTAAAGAACGCCAGGCTGGGCAAAATTCCGCCCGCCTGGGAGGAGAAACTGAGGTAAAAGGGCAGATACGCCGCGATTGCCAGGACGGCCATGCCAAAACAAAGCAATAAAAACTCGATGATGCGTTTTCCGCTCCAGCCGTACGCCAACCAACGCCGATAAACCAGCGCAGCCGCAATCAACGCCAGATAGAATGGAAAGTCCCAGGTATTCAGGAAAGCTATCCCGCCCAGGCTGAGCACCGCCAGCAGCATTTCGGGCAGACTCCACGGCAGCGCCCAGCGCCAAATTCGGGTCTTTCCTTCCCAGCCGCCCAGGATGGCGTTGAGCGCCTGCCCAACGGCCGCCAACACGAAAGGCATGCCCAACACATGCGGGTGGATATCCGAAAGCAGGTACGAAAAGAACGGGAATTCGTCGATGACTTCCAGCGCATTACCGTTCAGCTGAAAATCTTGTACGACGCGGCTGGCGCCCCACCACTGCACCCCGCCCCAACGCAGCGGAAACCAGGAAAAATCCGGGTTGACACCGCTGATTTCCTTCAATTTCAGCCAATCCCAAAAAGTGGAGCTGAAAGCGCCGTCCGCTGCAGTAGTATAGAACAAGCCGCGGGCGTGCATGACGTCCAGGATTCCGTGCCAGTTGGAGACAATCAACAGCAGTGCCGGCGCCAACAGGCTGAGGGTATAAATCCAGACGGGCTTTTTCGCGCTGTTTTTGTGGCGTGCAGCCAGAAGGTCGAATAGCAGTCCATAGGCCGCGGCGGCGGTCAGCGCGAACCACAGCGCCGCCACCAGGTTGTACCCAACCGCTGATAAAGAACCCGTCACGCGGATGAGCATGGCCGCCAGAACGTATCCGAAGTAATAATATGAGATAGCATACCCTGAAAGCCAGGGGTCGTTGGGTGGAAAAGACGGGGAACGCAAGATGGCGTTGATGAATGCCATTTCCATCGGTTTCTCAGTCCCGAGAATCGCGGGATTGGCAGCGCGCACGAATGCCCACAGCGCGAAAGCGAACAGAAACAGCCCTTCAACGCATAGAATGAGTTTCCGGTTTCTGCGCACCCAGTCTGCCAGTTCCTTTATTCCTCCGCGCCCCAGCAAAGCCAAATTAAGCACGGCAAGCAGAAGCAGAGCCGTCAGCTGACCGGCCAGGTCGTTGTTCAACAGCTTCAGCGAGGTCAGCAGCCAAAAGCTGTATCCCCACAAGAGCAGTCCTATCGGGCGGCTGAGCGCGAACCCGCGGCTGGGCAGCGCCTTGAACAAGCGCCGGGTCAAGGGCAGGTTCAGCCAACCGAGTATCATCGCCAATGCATACCATTTGAGCAAGTCGACCAAGTTCACCTCACCTTATAAATTAGCGTGCTGTCGTATTGAAAAACCTGATCCCAAAGGATGCCGTCTTGCGCTTCGAATTTTTCCAGTCCGCCGCCGGGGTAGAAAGCTTTTTCCAACCGGCCAACGATGATGTAACTGACCTGATATTTTTCCAGAAATTCTCTCACAAAATCAAGGTCATTAGTGAGATAAAACTGGTTGACCTCATCCACGCGGTTCTGTACCGCGTTATTCTGCAAAATTGCGCGCTGCTGGCGTTGGTGGTAATTCCACCCGACCACCCCGGGCAGGCCGGTATAGATCGTATAACGGTTGCCCCAGCGGTATTCGTACGCCTGGGCTTCCACGATAACCGGCGACCCGCTGACATGATCCTGCATCCAGCGGATGCAGAAGTAATCATCCTCCAGCGGCATGTCCACGCCCATATCGTAATAGTTGGAGCTCTGCATGTACTCCATTCCGTCCAGCGTTTTCGGAGCGGCTGGGTTCATGCGGTCGTTTATCTTATCCGTGGTGCCCAGCAGCGGGAAGAGCAGCGCGCTTGCCGCAAGCAAAATCAGCGGAAGTTGGAATAAGAGCTGCGTGCGCAGCGTCCATTTGTGCTGGTCTTTCCACAGCAACCCCAGGCCGCTGCCAGCTGCCAGCGCCATCAACAGCCAGGCTTGCATATACAGCTTGAAAACCACGTTCATCCGCCCGATGTCCCCCACCAGGTAGACCAGCTCCACCACCAGTGTCTCCAGCAGCGCGGTCGCAATCATGAAGAACATCAGCTTCTTCGCGTCGCTTTGCCCTGACCGTAAGATTAAGGCCAGCGACCACAAGCACAGCGGAAGCACGATGATTGCTGCGCTCACTTTCATCAACAAAAGCATCATCAACACGCCGCCGAAGAGTACGCCCATAATTTTTAGCATGGTCTGATGCGGTTCAAGCTTCTTAAGCGCAGAGAGCGGCGTTACCGCCAGCCACTGGTATGTTTCCCAGGCGTACCAAAAAACGACAATAAAGAGCAGCAGCCCCCAATGCGTAAAGTAAGAGCTTAGCGGCGTCCGGTCGCCAGTCCAGAATCCAATCTGGCTATAGCCGGGGTGAAACAACCGGTTGAATGGCGCGTACAGCAGCATGCTGAGCACGGTCAGGAGTGCAATCATGCCGGCAGCAGGCAGCAGCTTGCTCACCCATTCCCGGCACAGGATTTTTGCAGGCTTCAGGTACTTCCAGCCGCAGTAGCCAAGCACAAAAAGGTTCAGCAGCAGAAAAGTGTAGTAATCCCAGGTGTTCGTCGGTTTCAATGCGCCGATAACAAGCGCGCCGATGAAAAAGCTGAGGGCGAAACCAAGCCATTTTTCCACGCGGTTCCCGCCCCATTTGCATTTTGAGAGCAGCACCGAAAGCCCCCAGCCTACCGCGAAGACCGCGATGGGCATAGCAATCAGGTGGGCATGCAAATCCGCGTAGAGGAAGGTGAAATAAGGGAATTCCGTGATGGGGTCCCCCGGAATCACCCGGCTGGGGAACCAATACCAATCCCCCGGGTAGAGCGGCATTGGGGTGCCTTTGAGCAGCTGCCCAAAGCCTTTGAAGAGCCAGGAAAGCCTGCTGAACACGCCGGCTCCGTCAACGGCCGTGCCGCCTGCGCCCATCACTTGCAGCGTTTGCGAAAGGAGCTTGACCGTGCCCAGATTGCCGACAAAAGCCAGCAGCAAGGCTGTGCACACGCCTGCCGCGAAGGGCCTGCCAAAAGGTCTGCGGAGTTCCGCGGCATTTTCACCGTCCCGCGCGGCTATCATCGCGCGGGTGATGTTCCAGCCCACGCTGTACGCGCCAATGACAAGCAGCGAGTACCACAGCGGCAGGATGATGTTGTAGGCCACGGATGGAATGATGCCCAGCAGTTTTACCGGCATCCCCAGGATAACAAAGCCGTAGTAGTAGTAATTAATATACCCGCCGGCAAACCAGGGATCATAAGCCGGGAAAGTCGTACTTTTAATCACCGCGTTAAAGTAGGAAAAGTCCATCGGCTTTTCGCCGCCCTTGTACGGATGCCACAGGTCCGGGTTGTTGTAGCGCACCCACAGGAAGAAAAGGAAGGCAGCCAGAGCGAGCACTTCGATGACAAGGTAATGCTTCCAGTTTTGCTTCACTTCCGGCCATAGCTTGCGCCAGCCAAGAACCGCAGCAAGTACGCCAGCCAGGGCAATCAGCGCACAAATAGCGCCGATAAGCGTTCTGCTTACGGCAAAACCGCTTGAGCCCAGGATAAAGGCAAACCAGGCAATCAGCAAAAAGCCCGCTAACCTGCTAAAGGCATAACCCTTATCTGCTAATCCGGGCAGCGCCAACCTTAGGATGGGATACACGAAGAGGCCCAACCCAAAGCTGAAGAGGTAAAAAAGCGCGACCGCCGCGCTCTGGCTGAGGTTAACTAGCGACAGCCTATCGAACAAGGTGCTCCAGGTTCCCCCCTCGCGTTGTACGGCCAAAGCGCTGCTGCTGAGCATCAGGTTGTTGGCTCTGGCGATGCTGGTGTCGTACTTGTCGGCTTGGCGGGGTGTCAGATTGACCACATAGCTGAGGTCCACACTCTCGAAGATTTCCCGGATGTGCACGGCGTCAAAGCCGGCGTTTTTCTTGAAAATCAGCACCTTAGGGTGGTCGTATACGGAAAACGCTTCTTCCGCGAACTGGTCGTTGAACTGCCAGCTTCCCAGGTTCGGATAGGATGTGACGGTTTTGACCAGGTCAAAACCCAGGCTGCCCTGGTACATGCCCGGTTCCGCGGTATTGTAACAGCTTACCAGGTCCAGGTTTTCCGGGCAGCCCAGCAGCTCGCGGTAATAGAAACTTGTCAGCGGGTAGCGTTCCGGAACGCGGGTGGTTGTGCCCCACTGCCGGTTGGAGCTGATGAAGAGGTAATCCCCCTGCTGCAGCAAGTCGATGAAGCGTTCGCGCTTGTCGGCGTTGTCCGGCCAGTAAAGCTCCAGATTCAGGTCGCCGCGGAAAATCCCGCCGTTATCGCTGTACGGCACGTAACCCGGCTCAGAAACAGGCAGCGCGTCATCCCACGAGGACTCGTGCACAGGAGCGACCGAGGAAAGTGCCAGCGCGCCTTTCCCTTCTGTCATCTCCAGCGAGAGACTAACCACCTGCGGGGTAGAAATCCTGAGTGGCTTATCCAATGCGATGCGCGTGCTGGTGCCCTTCCCGCCGCCCATATCGATAAAAGTACCGGAGACTGTGCCGCTAACCGGCTGATTATCCGCCTCCGCGCTGGGACTCAGTGTGATCTTAAGCGTTTTTTCGGCAAAGTTCTGGCTGAGGTCCAGGAGAAAGGGTATTTCCACAGCGTCGATATTTCCGGAGGTCAAGACGCTGACATCCATGTTGTAGGAGTGTGCAGGGCTAATCGTTTCGACGATTTTATCGAGGGACTGGGGCACGAGGGCGCCCGCGCTGTTTCGCACGCTCACTTTTGGGACGCCGCTGAGCATCACCTGCGAATTCGGGTCAGACTGGACAAGACGGATGACATACCCGGCGCCTTTTTCCAACGGAACAGGCGGTTCAAATTGGAATTCCAGCCCGCTGGCGCTGCTGCCCGCGAGGTTCGAAGGAGTCCCGGAGGAAAGCACAGGCAGCGTGAGGGGGGCGCCCAAATCGCCCGCGCGCTCGATCGTGACAGTAAAGCGGTTGAAAGCGCCTTGCGCACTCAGGTATTGCGCGGTGGGAATTGAAAAGCTTTCCAGCCTGCCGTCTGTCCAACTTGTGAACACAAAGGGGTGCGCTTGGTCTCCGTAGAGCGCATCGCCGCTGCGGTAAGGAGCCTGCAGCAGCTTTTCGCCGGCTTCACCGGTCATCACCAGATTCACGGGTCCAGGCAGTGTATTGTAGATCCACTTGGTCGCGGCAACACGCGTATGCGGGCGCGTGTAAATCCGCGTGAAGGCGAAGGCATAGGCAGCCGTCCCCACGACTGCAATGACGGCAAAGATGGTACCCAGGGTTCGCAGGGTTTTGGCGGAAAGTTTGAACCGCCTGATGCGCAGCTCCCGGTTTGTTTGCAGCAGGCGGGTGATGCCCCAGGCTGCCATGACAGCCAGCAAAGGGTAAATCAGCAGCAGGTAACGCATGGCTTTTACCCAGGCTGTGAGCTGCCAGAGGAGGTAGAACACAGTCCAACCCCAAACTGGAAGAAGATCGAATCTCCGTTTCTTTATGCCTGCCCAACCCATAGCTGCCAGGCTGAGCACTGAGAAAACGCCAAAAGGTATGCCCAGCCCCCAGACCACGAGGTTGTAGAGCGAAAACCCGACAGACCTGCGCGCCCATTGCAGTGCCGGCGGGAAATCCACATTGCCAGTGCTTTGCTGCGCCAGGCTCTTAAGCCCGTCCAACCATTCGCGGTTAAGTCCCGACGTGAAAAAGCTGGTCCCCGAAAAGGCATACGGCTGGAAGATGCGAAAGCTCAGCAGCGAGACCAGCGCAGCCAGAACAATCATTTTTAAGCTGATTTTGCCGTAGACTTCGCGCTCCTCCGGTTTCAGGCGGAAAAAGCGCACGAATTCCACGGCTGGAAGCAGTAGCGCGAGCGAAACCGCGTTTATTTTTGACGCAGCCGCCATCCCAAGCGCGGCGCCAAAGGCCGCGTATGGGAACCAATACCGCAAGCCTAACCTGCGTGGCCGCGGCTTTTCACCAGAAAGCTGTGGACCCGGCCTGGTCAGGATACCTACGGCGATGTAGACCGTTAGCATGCCAAAGGTGTTCGTGAAGGTATCAACCGTCATGAAATGCGACTGCTGGATGGGCAGCACAGCAAATGCGTACAACGCAGCCGCCAGCAAGCCGGTTTTGGAGTTGAACAGGCGCCGCGCAATGAGGAACACCAACAGGATAGTTAAGATATCCGCCAGCGCGGAAAGCTGCCTGCCCACGATGGTTATCGGGTCATAGCCCACCTGCCCCACCCACTCGCCAACATACCGGATGATAAAAAGCGGCAGCGTGCCGTAAACGAAGAAGTCGTAACCGACATTGCCCGGATTCAGCGTGGAGGCATCCGTGTTGAAGTACTCACCCACGCTCTTCACCGGCGTCATGCTGTTCAATACCATGGAGAGGAAGCGTTCATCCGGGTGCAGATGGCGGCCGGCATCCCAATCAACCCCTATTGTGCGGAAATACGCGCCACCGCACAGAATCGAAAGCAGCAGAAAAACGATGATGAGAGCATGCCAATCAATTTTTCTGCGTCGTCTTGCCGTTTTGAGGTCGGGTTCGTTTCTGCTGAGCATAAGTCTATTGTTTTACCAGGAAAACGAGAAAATTTTTATCAGGCAGAGAGGATTGCACCATGGCGATTGTCCCTGTGGGATACAACTGCTGCAGCTTCTCCACTGTTGCGCTGTCCAGCGGGTGAATCAGAAACATTTTGGGACCAAGCACATTCGCTGTCTGCTCCAATTGGTCAGCCGTAATCCCAAGAACCTGGTCCGGGCGCTGCGCTTCCAGCGCTACAGCCCGCGCGTCCACCCAATAGGGATAGCCAATTACCCAAACATTCTGCGGGTAACCAGTATCGAGCTCCGTCTGCCGGATGACGTTTGCCATCTCTGTATTGTTCCAGGCATTCTGCCGAAACGTCGTTGGGTATTCGCTAAAGGCAGCCCGATCATTCAATCCGATGGCAAAAAGAAGAAGCAGAGCTGACAAAACAAGCTTGTAACTGCCTTTGCCGGCAGGCGAATGGGCAAACAGCGCGCCGAGGAAAATCCGCAGCCCAATAGACGACAGAATACACGCCGGAACCAGGGCAGTCAGCGCGCGGCTGAGCGAAGGATTTTCCAGCGGAAACGCGAGCGACATCGCGCTGGGGAGGAGCAGAAGCGGGTAGAGCGCCAGCAGCGCCAGGACTCGCCAGTCTTTTGTTTTCCGCAAACTGAAAGCTGCCGCGCAAACACCAACCCCAAAAAACGCCGCGCTCAACAGGTCCATCCCCGGGCGCAGCGTCAAACCGTCCACCCAACTACTGCGGTTGGACCAGTTGACGATTCCCAGGGCGTTCCACAGATTCGTGAGGAAAATCCGAACAGGGCTTCCGGAAAGGGCTGTCTCGTAATCCGACACGCGCGAAAGGATCGGCGCAAAGTAGGCCTGCGGTTCCAGGGATATCGCGCGCAGAAGCGGCACGCTGACCACCGCGCCCAGCAGCAGCGCCTGGGCAGCCGCGCTGAAGAAGGCCTTCGTGCTGCCTTCCCGGTGATTGGTCACCAGCCAGATTAAGC